>NZ_JAUBSA010000026.1:0-77940 GCF_036702115.1 Microcoleus sp. LAD1_D5
GATAATTAAATCAATGTCAGCTCCACCCCGCTCGTTGCATTTAATTGGACTTTATTTATGATCCTTGCGCTGTAAAGCTTGTAGTCTCGTTCCAAAAACTGTCCGGAGTATTGTAAAAGAGGACTTTCGCTATAAGCCCCGTGGAATTCATTCCCTGGCGGACTGCCGGGTGAGCGGGAGGATTGGCGGACTAAAAGCTTAAGTTGACACGCCTTGGCTCCTGCCCAACCCTTACTACCCACAAGAACACTCACTCTTTGTGTTTGTGGAACAGGTAGCTTGCCTGTTCTTGATAATGGTGCAAGATATCAGATCATCGGAAATGGTGACTTTCGAGCTTGTAGCTAAATTTGACTCTCACTTTTAATCTGGTGTGCCGTGAAAAGAAATCTATCAGCCCTTAAAAAAGCTTTACAGTTTGGGATTAGCGGTGCTGTCGGCGGTTTCGCCGGCAATCTAATCACCGAACCTTTCATGCAGCGGCTCAATAATCCACAATCTGTTTTTGACAGTGTATTCTCTACAGCTCGCTGGTTTGGATTGGTAGGCGGTGGTATTGCTACTGCTATCATGTTCGGCTATTATTACTATATCAAAGGCAAGCCTCAAATTAAACAGGCTTTAAAAAATGGCGGATTGTTTGGTTTAATAGCAGGAGCCATTTCTGGGGCGATCGCCGAAGGTATTTATAGTGGGATTGGCGACGGAAACAACGAATTATTGCGAGTAATTTGCTGGGGAATAGCTGGCAGTTTGTTAGGACTGGGACTTGCACAGCGGATTCCTAATTTGGGAGCGCTTCGCGGCATGGGAGGCGGCGGTGTTGGAGGAGTTTTGGGCGGCTGTTTGTTTATTCTGTTTGCTTACAATTTATCCGGTACAGCAGGCCGTTTAGCTGGCTGTGCTGCGATCGGTTTTTGGATTGGAATCATGCTAGTTGTAGCTGAAACTTTGTTCAACAAAGCTTGGCTGGTAATTAGTTACGATACCGGAGCAAATCGCACTCTCACTCTGGGTTCGGAACCGATAACTTTTGGCAGTGATGAAAATTTGTCTATTATCTGCATTCCTAATGTTTCGCCCTTGGCCATGCGGTTTCAATTGGAAGCAGGTCAAATTGTTTGCGAGAATGTTGATAGCGGGGCAGTGAGTTATTTGCGATCGGGCGACCAAAAGAAAATCGGCAACTGTACAATTACAGTAGGAAACTCTGACTTGCCTGCTGCAACTTCGGCTCAGGTTCCGCCTAGTATTATATCACCCAAATCCGCAGCAGATTATTTTACCAGCAGCCAATTTTCCCTGAAATTAGGCAGTCGAGTTATTCCTCTGAGTGCGGGAACTCAACTATTCACCTCTGACATACCGAGTTTAACAGCCGCAGCATCTAACGGTCTTGTAGCTATAGTCACTTCTCGATCGAGAAACGAGCTTTCGTTAGGATTGACCAATTTGTGCGATCGCGCTTGGTGGGCTACAGACATTCAAGGCGATATAAAAATGGTAGAATCTGAAAGTACCCTGACTTTGGCGTTGGGAACTAAAATCGAATTCGGTGAAATTGACGGCGAGATTGTGTAAGTAAGTGAGTACAAACAGAGATATTGCACCCTTGTCAATAAACCTTTCATGGGCTGCCAGAATGCCCACCCCAATAAAATTTAGTTAGTCTTTGTGGAACGGGCATCTTGCCCGTTCTTAACAAGAATTCAAGCAGAACTGCTGCTAACTCCATTAATTACCGCCGCACCAATCAAATGAGCCAAACGCAAAGCTTCAGGAACTTTCCCAGTGTCTGTCAAACGCTGAAGCACCAGCGCAATTACTTCGGGTTTTTCGCCGCAAACTTGAAAAAAGAAAGGTTCAAAAGCGTGAATTTTACCAGCGCGGCGCAACAATTCTAAACGGTATTCCGAGTCTGGTAAATGACCGAGGGCTTTTTCAACAGCAGCTAAATCAGGTTGGCGACGCATGACAGCAACGCAAGGAATTTGCAGCCGCAATGCTAACTCGGAAAGGTCAATAATATTGAAGCCACCGAAAGCAATTCCGTCTAGCAAAACGAGATGCAATTGCGGCAGAAATTTGCCTCCGAGGAGTAGCCCAGAAATAGCATCCGTGGCATCTAATCCGTCTGGGAGGACTTGTCCCCACACCATTCCTTCAAATCGAGTTCCCCCGCAGACTATGCCCGCGATCGACACCAGACTGCCGCTTGTACGAGAAAAAGGAGCGTCGTCAAAGCCAATAACCTTAATTGTGCGATCGAGCCTCAGCAAATCTGCCAGTTTCAACTTGTGGAGTTCCCTAAGCTAAAGTTTTTGACATTAATTTGACTTCTAGATATAGTATCATATACCTTAAAGACCTCATTACTAAAAATATTTTAGACAAGTGGCAAAAAAATACATAGCAGCGATCGACCAAGGAACCACCAGCACCCGATTTATCGTATTCGATCGCCAGGGACAGATAATTTGCCGCAACCAACAAGAACACCAGCAAATCTATCCCCAACCAGGATGGGTTGAACACAATCCCGATGAAATTTGGCAGCGCACCCAAAGCGTGATTAAAAATGCCCTCGAAATCGGCAATATCGATCCCAAAGATATTGCTGCACTCGGTATTACCAACCAGCGCGAAACTACAATTGTTTGGGACAGAAAAACTGGCAAACCTTACGGTAATGCGATTGTTTGGCAAGATACCCGCACTCGCTTTATTTGCGATCAATTAGCTGAAGTTGAGGGCAAAGATCGATTTCGAGCACGATGCGGTTTGCCGCTGACAACTTATTTCAGCGGGCCGAAAATTAAGTGGATGCTGGACAATATTCCAGGATTGCGCGAAGCTGCAAATCAAGGGGATGCGATTTTTGGCAATGTCGATACTTTTCTGATTTGGCACCTGACTGGCGGCGCGCACATTACCGATGTTACCAACGCCAGCCGCACGATGCTGATGGATTTGCAAACCCTTGATTGGGATGCCGAAACTTTGGAAATAATGACAATTCCCCGCCAGATGCTGCCAGAAATTCGCCCTTCGAGTCAAGTTTTTGGAACTGCAAAAGGATTGCTTGCAGGTGTTCCGATTGCTGCTGCTTTGGGCGATCAGCAGGCCGCCCTTGTCGGGCAAACTTGTTTCAGTCCGGGGGAGGCGAAAAATACTTACGGTACGGGCTGTTTTATGCTGCTGAATACCGGTGAGGCGATCGTCCCTTCAAAAAACGGGTTACTAACAACAGTCGCCTACAAGATGGGGGAATCGCCCGCTGTGTATGCTTTGGAAGGCAGTATTGCGCTCGCCGGAGCTTTAGTGCAGTGGCTGCGGGACAATTTGGGCATCATCAACACATCTGCGGAAGTAGAAACATTAGCAAATACAGTCGAAGATAGCGGCGGAGTTTACGTTGTCCCGGCTTTTTCTGGCCTCTACGCGCCCTATTGGAAAGACAACGCGCGGGGAGTAATTGCAGGTTTAACTCGCTACGTGACTAAGGCACACATTGCCCGCGCAGCATTGGAAGCTACAGCGTGGCAAACGCGAGAAGTATTGGAGGCGATGAATGAGGATTCTGCTGTGCAGCTTTTGTCTCTAAAAGTAGACGGAGGAATGGTGGGAAATCACACGCTGATGCAGTTTCAGAGCGATGTTTTGGGAGTGCCTGTGGTGCGGCCTGTGGTAGCAGAAACTACTGCACTCGGCGCAGCTTATGCGGCCGGTTTGGCGGTAGGTTTTTGGAGTCAGCTAGCAGAATTGCGGGACAATTGGGCGGTGGATTGTACTTGGGAACCGAAAATGCCGATCGCACTTCGCGAACAAAAATATCGCTTTTGGAAAAAAGCAGTTTCCCGCACATTCGATTGGGAAGAATAAATCGCTGAGTTAACCCCAGATTGCCTATTTAGTGATATCATTAAATCCCGCACTATTTTTCAAGTTGCAAATAAATGATGTCGCTAAAAAACTTAAAAAAAATTCTCACCGCCTTTCTATTGATACTGACACTGGCATTTGTAGAAATCGCCACTAATTCCCAAATCGCCCTCGCAGATACAGCTACAAACCCCACAACCGCAGCCGAAGTTTTCAGCGCCAACTGTGCGGGTTGTCACATCAACGGCAGCAACATTATCAGGCGCGGCAAAAACTTGAAACAAAAAGCTTTGAAAAAATACGGCATGGATTCCATAGCCAACATTTCCAACTTAGTAACCAACGGTAAAGGTATTATGCCCGCTTACAAAGATCGTTTGTCGGCACAACAAATTATCGATGTTTCAGCTTACGTGCTATCCCAAGCCGAAACCGATTGGAAATAAACCAGAATATCTACATTGTAAGACCCGGTTTAGCGTTTAACTTCAGGAAACCAAGGCGAGGTGTAATGTAGGGGCAGGTTTAGCGCCTAACTTGGTCATCAATGAATAATCTTTATACAAAACCTGCCTGCTGCTTGTCTTCTATTCTTCATCCCTTCAGAATCTCAATACAAACCTGTTTTTTTCTATTGTTGGCTGAAGAACTGTAAATTATCGGAGGTATTGCAAGTTGAAAAAACATTATTGTTGGCGTAGAACTTTAACTGTCATTAGCTTGTGCTTGTATCTAATCTTAGCGGTTAGCCTGCCCGCTTTCGCCTCGATTCACAAATATCCAGAAACTGCTGAGACAGTAATGTTCCGATCCGTACAAAGCCTGCGCGATACAGACGATAAAGCATGGCAAGTTGTTTTGTACAAGCGAGTAAAGTCGGGAGTAGTAAAGTCTTTAAATCTGAGATTAGTAGGATTTCCCGGAACAGAATTGCAGCATCCTGTTCCTCTGAAAGTTGCGGCTGGCAAGCGCGAAATTGGCAAGGCTAATGATATTTGGAACGAGTCGGGTTTGCCAATTAATGTCGGAGAATACGACTTCCAATCAATAATTACACAATTGGAAAGTAATCGACCTTTGCTGTTGAGTTTTCCTGTGAAAAATCAAAAAGAAACAGAATTGCTGGTTCCTCCTTTTGCTGTCAGAGAATGGAGGCTGTTGTTAGACAGAAACTAAATATACCAATTTAAGCGCACTCTACATTTAAAATCCATACAACAATTTCCAATGTCACAAATCGCTATGTTTAAATTATGCCTTAAGGTAGATTTAACGTAGTTGAAGGATAATGTTGTCCGAGAAAAACTAAATATACCACTTTAATCGCACTCTACATTTAAAATTGCTACAGTTTCATCAATGTATCAAAAATAACTTTATTTACATAGACCTTAAGGTAGATTTAACCTATTTTAAGGGTAATTATGAAACAAACTAAAAGCTGAGTTAGTCGGTTGACAAAACTTCAGTGTTTTAACGTAGGTGTATTCAGGGTGAATCTACTATGACTTTAATCAGTAAAATTGTCAGAAAAGCTTTGGCAACAGGTTATTTAACGGTTGAGGCCGAAGAACAGTTGCGACAGCAGTTGCAGATGACTAAGTACGGTTTAGAAGATTTTGAGGCTTTTATTAATTTGCAAAAAGAGGTTATGGAAGGTAGGGTGAAACAGCAGGCTTTGGAATTGTTGCGATCGCGCAAATGTTCTGTGGCTGCTTGAATCCAGTCCGATCGACCTTTTGGATAGAATAAGGTCGATCGACCTTCGTATGTCGATCGGTCTTTCGGGCGCGGACTAGGAGGGCCCACCCCACAAGAAAATTCACTCTTTGTGGAACAGGCCGGAAAGCCTGTTCATAAAAATGATACGCCAAGCCTGGAAAAATGTTTCTACTGCATTCCTAGCTGTTGCCTTAACGCTTCTGGAACATTAACGGCTGTATCCAAACCTAGAACATTCTCCCACTTTGTATTTTCATCCCATTCGATATCTCCAAAAGTGCCATCGCTGAGGTTTGCGTCGCTGAGCTTTGCGCCACTGAGCTTTGCGCCACTGAGCTTTGCGCCACTGAGCTTTGCGCCGCTGAGCTTTGCGCCGCCTAGGTTTGCGCCGCTGAGGTTTGCGCCGCTGAGGTTAACACGGCTAAGCTTTGCGCCTATAAGCTTTGCGGCAATGAGGTTTGCGCCACTGAGGTTTACGCGGCTGAAGTATGCGTCGATGAGATTTGCGCCACTAAGGTTTGCGCCACTAAGATTTGCACCGCTGAGGCTTACGCGGCTGAGCTTTGGGCCAATGAGGTTTGCGCCACTAAGGTTTGCGCCGCTGAGGTTTGCGCGACTGAGGTTTGCGTCACTGAGGTTTGCGTCACTGAGGTTTGCGCGACAGAGGTCTGCGCCGCTGAGGTTTGCGCCACTGAGCTTTGCGTCACTGAGGTTTGCGCCGATGAGGTTTGCGCCGATGAGGTTTGCGTCGCTGAGGTTTGCGCCGCTGAGGTTTGCGCCTCTGAGGTTTGCCCCGCGAAGGTTTGCGCCTCTGAGGTTTGCACCACTTAGGAATCTCCCAACAGTTTGGATAAAGCCAAAATCCCCAACACAACAGCTATAACGGATGAGACGCAACAACCGACTTGCATCCTCAACTTTACCTTCAGCATTAGGTTCCCCATAAGGATAAAACATTATTTTGTCTTTTAATTCATCTCTCTGCTGACCGTAACGGTGCAACTCCAACAGCAAAATCATCACATTCAAACCAGCATAAATATCTATTTGTCGCTGTCCCAAATCTTGGGTTTTCAATTGATCTCGCAGTAGGCGCATCTTCTTCTGAGGCAAACTTTCCGGCAGCATATCAATAAATTCCCCATCGCACCACCGCAGATAAAAATCTTCCAGACGCAGGAATAACTCCACAAGACGAAACTGATTTTCCTCCCCTGCAACAGCCGGAGTTGTTAACAACCCCATCAAATATTCCACAATTTCTCCCGTCAGCGGCCCATAACCCAACAAATCATAAATTTCCCAGTCCATCTGAGAGTCTTGAGTATTAAATCCTCTACCTTTCTTTCCCGGTTCCGTCCACTCTTCCAGACTTTCTTTCAATCGTTCCGCACACAGAAATTCACCAAAACTCTTGTGTACAAACTCCACAGAACCTTCTTTACTGCCTTGCTGAAGATAAAAAACCGCCAAAGCATTTCTCAGAGGATTATCAATCCGTTTTTGTGCTTCCTCAAGAAATTTTTTAGCTGAGTCATGTGCTTTCAATCGTTCCTCAATCATCGCTACAGAAGCGCATTCCCCTCCCGACTGCACCACGCACAACCCTGCTTCTGTAAGGATGCGCCGCAAATCCTCTGTTTCCAATTCTGTCAAATCGCGATTGAGCTTATCAGACCGCTGCTCTGTGAGTACCCAATTCACAGTTTTGTTGTAAATCAAAATTTTTGCTTGAGTGCTGTTAGTTCCTTGAAAATTCTCAACTTTCAACGTTTTGTCCCGGTGCATCGCCGCTAACAGATAAAGCAAGAGTGGCTCTCGCGACAGTTCGGATTTTACATTCTCTGGACAACATTCATCTTCTAAAAACTGCTGAAAAGCTGAGGTTTTTTCTGCCCCAAATTGGTCTTCCCACTTGCTCAACCACTGTTGCTGTAGTCCGTCATCCATTACCTGAATTTCGACTCGCTCCAAGTTCTCTGGCAGTTGCCTTTCAATAGCTTGCAAAGCTAAAGTTCTGCCAGTAATCAAAACCCGGTGTCTCATTTCCGAACTCTGAGCGCAGTTCTCCTGAAATTTCCCTACTTGCTTGAGAAATTGCTCTAAACCCCCGTTGCTTCTCCCCTCCATCAGCAACTCGTCAAAGCCATCCAAGAAAAACAAATATCGCGTGTTTCGATCCGTCAACCAGCCGTCATCGCTAGCAAAACCCGCAGTAACTGCATCTTTTAGCGTTTCTCGAAAACTATTGTGCAATTTAGGAATATATCGCAGTCGAATTAACACGGGCGTCCAAACTGGATGCAAATTTTGCCCCACCCAGTCAGCAAACACCCGACAAAAAACGCTTTTTCCGCGTCCGGGCCCAGCTTCGACAAACATTACCCGATTTTGTTTGTTTTCATTCTCAAGCAAGTCTTTTGCCCAAGTTTCTAAATCGAAAGCTTCTGCATCATTTATGAGCTTGCCATTTTTATCAATTGGCTTTGCTTTCAGAGGCACGTAGATATCTTTGAATGAAAATTTTTCTTTAAATACCGATTCTAGCGGTAGAGAGGCAATCTGTTCTTGCAGGTAGTTGTCAATGCTGTGATATTGCTCCTGATCCTTCCGCCATTCGCTGAAAGAAGGCTGTCCAAGATGTTTCATGGCCTCGCCGGAAACTGCCCAAGCTTCGATTAAATAGCGGCCAGTATTAGCAGCAACTCTCTTTGTCAAAATTTGAGCTTCATCGGCATTCAGTCCGGCTTGTTGTAGCCGCTCTGATAGCACTAGGTTAAATTCCGTGGCTAACATCGAATCGCGGAAGCAAGTAACAGTTTCTTTGGCTGCTTTATCGCTCAATTCCCAATCTGCCAATTTTTTAAGCAACTGCTTAACTTTATCGGAAACCGGAGTTTGCCCGATGCGATTTAACAGACTTGCGTCTTCTTCAAGAAAATCCTTAAAACTTTCCAGATAAGCCGCCTGACTGACGAGGAAAATGCACTCAGCTAAAGTCGGCTGCTGGTGAGCTTTTTCAATAAAAAACGCCAGCATTTTCGCCGCAATCCCGACAAATGGCAATCCAGTTCCCACAACTTGAGCTAAGGGAGAGTTCAAAACCTCTAGCAGCAAGTTGCTATTGTCCAGCCCTTGTTCTTTGAACATTTTTGCCAATTCGGCGGCTGTTTTCCCAGCTTCTCCGATTCCCTCCGCTGCTTCGGCGGAAAACAGTTCTTTGATATCAGTATTGAAGAATTTCCCGATGCGATTTGCCATTTTTACCTGCCCTGTTTCACAAGAGAGAATCTGAGAAAATCTACATTTAACTCTGTAAGCATTCCGTAGTTCGTCGCCACAAATCTGTTCTCAAACTAACAATTAGAAAAGATTAAGTCTCTTTTACCTTGACAAAACTACAACAATCAGCAATAATAGTAGATTGTCTGTCTAAATCCGGCTCGGATCAGGTTAAGACATTCCAAAAGCTGGAGAGCAGTCAGCAGTCAAAAGTCCACAACGACTAATGACCAATGACTCATCAGCTACCTGTACGGCAATCTCAACAACCATCCCATGACTTACGCAATCATTGAAACCGGCGGCAAACAATTTCGGGTAGAACCAGGCCGCTTCTACGACATCGAACTGCTTCACGTCGAAGCTGAATCCAAAGTCACCATAGACAAAGTATTTCTCATCCAGCACGAAGGCGAGGTTCATATCGGCCAGCCTCTACTAGAAAATGCCACTGTAGAAGGAACGGTTCTCCGGCATTTCCGGGGCCGCAAAGTCCTCGTCTACAAGATGAAGCCGAAAAAGAAAACTCGGAAGAAAAAAGGGCACCGTCAAGAAACAACTCGCTTTATGATTGACTCCATCAGCGTCAACGGTACAGTCTTAGCCGCCAGAGACTTAACTGCAGCAGTTGTGGAAACTCCCCAAACCGCCGAAACTGATTCAGAATAAAAAATAGTAAATACAGTTGAGGATATTATGGCCCACAAGAAAGGTACAGGCAGTACACGTAACGGACGCGACTCTAATTCTCAGCGTCTGGGTGTCAAAAAGTACGGCGGTCAAGTTGTCAGAGCTGGCAACATTTTGATCCGTCAACGCGGCACCAAATTTCACCCTGGTAACAATGTAGGTATCGGCAGAGATGATACTCTGTTTGCCATGATTGACGGTGTGGTGACTTTTGAAAGAAAAGGCAAAACTCGCAAGAAAGTCAGCATTTATCCTGTTGTAGCAGCACCTGTGGCTGAACCAGTGGCTGAAGCTGTCGCAGTTTAATTGCGATATTTTGCGACGTTCATTAAGTCTCTTTTGTTTGTC
The DNA here is from genome assembly GCF_036702115.1 of Microcoleus sp. LAD1_D5. Taxonomy (NCBI): domain Bacteria; kingdom Bacillati; phylum Cyanobacteriota; class Cyanophyceae; order Oscillatoriales; family Microcoleaceae; genus Microcoleus; species Microcoleus sp. LAD1_D5. The sequence goes on from NZ_JAUBSA010000026.1 coordinate 9,925, forward strand.
TCAAAGTCTCGATCCCCCCTAGCCCCCCTTAATAAGGGGGGGACAAGATTTTTCTCAAAGTCCCTCTTAATTAACGGGCTTTAGGGGGACAAAATTCTTCTCAAAGTCCCTCTTAATTAACGGGATTTAGGGAGACAAAATTCTTCTCAAAGTCCCCCTTATTAAGGGGGATTGAGTGGGATCTAGACTTGAGTGCAAGCGACATTCCTAGGTTCTGCCCATTGGTGAAAATTTAAGGCTTAATTTGCCACCAATTTGTGGCTAGCCTCCTCCGACAATTGTGACAACTTCTAATATGTCGCCCTCTTGCATATGTGTAGATTCCCAAAATTGTTTGTGCAGAATTTCCCCGTTGTACTCCACAGCCACCAAGCGCGGGTTTAATCCCAATTGTTCTAGTAAATTTGGTAACGGTGTGTCGATCGCACAATTGCGGGTTTCTCCGTTAACTTGCAGCGCAATTTGATTTATCATAAGTAAAATATCAGTTTTCAGGGCGGGTTTGGTAACAAAATTATATTTTATGCACAGACTTCCTGTGCTAAACCCGCCCTACGAATCGCAAATAAACCTAGCTTTTCCCGTGCAAAGCTTTCTGAGCTTTCAGATTCTCCATCCGAATCAACTGCGAGATGAAAAACTGCGTGACTAAAGTAGGCTGTTCTGCTTCCATAATCGCGCGTACTATGGCAACCCTTTGAGATCCGGCATTCAATACTTCATCGAGGTTGTTGATATCAATTCCGCCGATCGCAAACCACGGAATCGGCGACTTATCAGCAGCATACCGCACATAGTCCAAACCTGCCGCGTGTTTATCAGGTTTAGTAGGAGTGTGGTAAACCGGCCCAACTCCAATGTAGTCGGCTCCCGCATCAATAGCTCGCTGCATTTCCTCGCCATTCGTAGTCGAACAACCGATGATGCGTCCCGGGCCCAGCAACTTGCGCGCTTCCGCCACAGGCAAATCTCCCTGTCCTAAGTGTACGCCGTCGGCATCCGCTGCGATCGCAAAATCCACGCGATCGTTCACAATCAGCAAAGCATCGTAGCGGTGACAAAGTTCGCAAAGCTGGCGCGCATTAGCCAGTTTTACCCCGTCGTCTGAGCTTTTGTCGCGGTACTGCACCAAAGTCAGTCCCCCTTGCAAAGCAGCTTCCACGACTCCCAACAAGTTGTCTCTCGGCGAAGTTACAAGGTATAACTGCGATCGAAGTAACTGCTGGTAGCGCCGATAAGCCAGCAAATTGCTTTCGAGAGTATAAACCCGATAGCGCATCTGCTTAAAAGCCGCGCCCATATTCCGATCGTAAATTTTGCCATACTCTTCGAGTACCCGCAGAGCTTCTTCCACCCGGCAGAAATTCGCCTCCAGTAGCTGCTGAATGCTCGAACGCTGCTCTTCCTGCGGGTGAGTCAACTCCGTACCCGGATCAGCCGGCGTATCCCTAGCACTTCGCAATTCTGCGACGTGCCAAGCAGCCAATTCTTGACGCAGTTGCTTGCACTCGCCAGCTAAATCGGCGTTGTTGAGACCAAACCTGCACCATTCTTCAATAATTCTCAACCCTTCGCGCGATCGATCTAAATTTGCATCTAAAATCCGGCAGAGGGCTGGCTGTGCCGGTAAAGTTCTGTTTTGTTTGTCGGTCATTCAGAACCACCCTAATTATAATTAATTTTACCAGTCAAACCGCTATATTCTCCCACGCCGTCAAGATTGTGGCAAAGCAAGCGGCTTAATTTTGGCATAAACCGATGTAAATTCGACAATTTTTTAAGTTTTATTGAATTTGATGAAAACAAAGCATAATAGATCAAACTTGATGAGAGTGGAATCGTTAAACTGCATACCACACTTCGGAGGAGAGCCGTGAGGTTAGCAGAACAACACAAAAGATTAACAGAAGAAAACCCCAGCAGGCGGGTGAAATCAAAGTTCGATCGCGAAAACCCGACACCGAACTCAGGAAGCGGAACTCGGATCGCAAATCAGTGGGGTTTATTTATGCTCCTAAATTCTCAATATAGCGAGTGCAAAGAAAATCGATCGCAAAAATCTTGTTTGAGTTCTTGCCTTCTGCTCGTCTTTGCGATGACCGCCTTTTGCAACCCTCAACCGTCAGTTATCGCTGCCGGGATACCCGGAGAGCAGCTACTTTCTCAGACCCTGGAGAGCGACATTAACATACTTTACGTCAGCTCGATCGGGGGCAGCGACACGGGGGGCAACGGCAGCGATCAAGCTCCGTTTAAAACCCTTACCTACGCCTTAAGCGTCGCCCCGCCCAAAACAGCGATTTTGCTAGCGCCCGGTACTTACAGCGAGCAAACCGGCGAAAAATTTCCATTAATGCTTAGGCCCAGCGTGACAGTTCAGGGAAATCCCAACACTCGCGGTCAGAATATTGTCATCAAAGGCGGAGGATACTTTATCAGTCCGACTTCGGCGGGTCAAAATATTGCGATTTTAGGCGCAGATGGGGCGGGACTCAGCGGGGTGACGGTGACTAATACCAACTATCGCGGTTACGCTTTGTGGATCGAATCGAGTTCTCCGACAGTTGTCAACAATACTTTTTCTGGCAGCACTCACGACGGCATTTCAGTAGTGGGTACTTCCAGGCCGACGATTGGCGGGAATGTTTTCTCGAAAAATGGAGCTAACGGCATTACGATTTTTGGCAGTTCCCAGCCGGAAGTTCGAGATAATGTGTTTGAAAACACGGGATTTGGGGTGAATGTAGCGCAGAACGCTTCGCCTCTGCTGATCGGTAATAAAATTACTCGCAATAAAGATGGCGTGGTGGTGCAAGCTGATGCTAGGCCGGTGCTGCGTAACAATTATATCGAGAGTAACCGGCGGGACGGAATTGTGGCGATATCGAGAGCTCTGCCGGATTTGGGAACTGCAACCGAACCGGGGGGTAATGTCATTCGCAACAACGGTCAGTACGATGTCAACAATGCGGCCAAAGGTCAAGTAATCCCAGCCTACGGCAATCAATTGTTGAGCAGCCGGACGACGGGATCGGTTGACGTGGCGGGAACTTTTACCCCTGGGCCAATTGGAGGAAGTGCTTTGCAGCTAACGACCGATCGACCTCCCAGCATCGGCGGCCCAGAAACTTCTCTCCCTGCTTACACTCCCGGGCGGCTAAGTCCCAGAGTGGAAAGAGCGCCAATTTCGCCACCTGCGCCGGTTTCCAGGCGACCGGTGCAAAATCGCTCGACACCGCCAAGCGCTCAGTTGCAGCAAGAGCTTTCTCCGAGGAATGCCGCTGCTTCATCGGTAGTCCCAGGGGCGATCGCAATTCCTGTGCCCGATCCGAATTATCGATCGGTTTCGGAAATTTCGGTACAGCAACCAATTATTCCTCCCAATTTTGATAGTTCGAGTTCGGTTTCTTCCGAGGGTAGATTGCCGGTTCCGGGCCGCAACATTCCTATCGGAAGGGGCGGTTATGTACCTGCACCTTTAGGGGGGAATTCTTTGCCCGATGCCGCGGATAATTCGCCGTCATTCGATCTACCGTCTGCTTTGGGTTTGCGCTATCGAGTTGTGGTGGATACCGACAGCCCGGACGATCGACAAAAAATGCAATCCCTCGTTCCCGGTGCCTTTCGCAGTTTTGCCAGCGGACGACCGGTGATGCAAGCCGGTGCTTTTCGGGAACGCGAAAAAGCTGAGGAATTGCTACAAATGCTCAGCGCTAACGGTTTGAATGCTCGAATTGAAGAAATTAAATGAAATGGTCATTAGTCATTAGTTAACTGTTGACTATTAACTGTTAACTGTTGAATGTTAACTAATGACCGAAAGAATCCAGGATACAAGCCCCCGGATTCATCCGTCCAGAAATAAAAAACCTGTATCCGATGAAACTTGCCCCCCGAATTTATCCGTGGGGTCAATGCTTCACTTCTTTAATCTAAAATCTAAAATCTAAAATCGATTGACTGTTGAGTGTTAACAGCCAAAGACTGCTTGCTACTTCAAAATTTCAAAATTTTAGGGCCTAGCATATCGGATGCCAGACCCTAAAAAGTTTGTAAATTAAGTTGATTCAAGTGGGTTTTTAGCTCTGCTGAGTTTCAGCAAACTACAACTAAGGTGGACTTTTTTGCAACTACTCTGCGGACGAGCTAGCTATCAGCGGAGTCTATTCAGACTTCTGTGTTTGATTGTGCGATCGCAACTTTTGATTCATGCAATAGCCTCAAGCTATCTAACAAATATCGAGCGCAATGTCAACCTTTCTTTGCTAATAAGCTACACGGTTCAGGCGTTGCCTGCGGACTAGAGCCGAGCGGGACAAATACTCTAATTCCAAATTTTTTATCCAAGTTTTTTGTGCTTCTTGGTTTTGCCCCTCCTGTTTTTAAGTTAACACCAACTGCGCGCATAAAAACACTTTGTTTACCAAACTTGACACTTTTTGATGTGAAGAAATACTTCCAAAAGGGATTATTAACAATTTGTACGATCGCCCGATACCGCAACGTGCACACCCGGCACTTTTCGCTTGCTGTCAACGCAGCAGAGCTTCCCAAGTAGCACGGCCGACTATGCCGTCTGCTGGCAGTTGATATTGTCGCTGAGCCGCCTTGACAGCAGCTTGAGTTTCCGGGCCGAATACGCCGTCAGCACTCACGCGTAAAAATCCCTTGGCCCGCAGCCGCTCTTGCAAATCTCTGACTGCCGCCCCCCGCATTCGTCTTCTTAAAACTGGAAAATTGGTTGGCTGCGCTTCGGGGCTAATCTCTGAGTTGTCGGTAGTTGTAGGATCGTTGGCGATCGGGTTTTCGATCGCACTCGGAGTCGCAGGAAACAGCCGGTTCCAAGTATCTTGACCGACTATTGCGTCTGGAGGCAGGCCTGCTGCTTCCTGGAACTGAGACACAGCTCTAGCGGTGCTTTGTGAGAAAATCCCGTCTACAGTGCCAGTATAAAAGCCCAACAATTGAAGAGCAGCTTGGAGTTCGATCACTTCCGAGCCGCGGCTGCCCAATTTGATTGCGGGGCGGACGATCGCACCTGTTTGAGCGATCGGGCTGTTGCTGTTACTCTGTTGGGAGGTAGGTAGCTGTGCCGCAGCAGGAGTCGGGGCGATCGAGCCTATTGCCAATAAACCGCACAAACTCCAGCCGAAGAGCAAACTTGGAACCTCGCGGGCGTCATTCCAGCTTGCTGTCAAGTTTTGGGACATTGGGAATTCGACCTCTGCAAAACTGGTAGCGATCGTACATCAAATCTGGAAAAAATTGGGAATTTCGGCATAGGGAATTGGGCTAAGGCATTAACTGATTCCCTGGCTATGCCTGCGAACCAGTTAACTCAAAACTCACAACTATTCTCCCCTTCCCTTTCCTAAAAATAATTTATCCCCTGAAATAGCTGCAATTGGCAAAAAAACTGCTAGATTGCCCTACAGAAAACATTGAACCGCGTTCATTGGGCCCCAGCAACACCATGTCCGAATCCAGCACCAGAACCGCCAGCCAAATAGACATCGGCAACGTCAACATCGGGAACTTCCAAGTCGGCAGCATCAGCGGCACCAAATACAACGACTTCAACGCCAACGGCCTCCCTGATCCGGGAGAAGTTCCCATTCCCAACTGGCAAATCTACCTCGACCTCAACAACAACGGCCAGCCAGAATTTAACGAACCTTCCACCCTCACAAACCCGCAAGGCAACTACATCTTCGCCAACCTGCCCCCGGGAACTTACCAAGTTAGGGAAGTCCAGCAGCCGAACTTTCGCCAAACTACCCCAAATCCCGCACCCATCACGATTACCAGTGGCACAAACACTGACAATATCAATTTTGGCAACAACTTTAACGCAGGGACGATCGCAGGCACAAAATTCAACGACATCAACAACAACAGCAGCCGAGATCCCGGGGAACAAGGGCTAGCTAACTGGCAAATCTACCTCGACCTCAACCGCAATAACAGGCTAGACGGCGACGAACCTTTTACTTTTACAAATGTTGAAGGCAATTACGCTTTTGTCAATATTCCCGCCGATACATATTTGGTGAGAGAAGTCCAGCAACCGGGTTTTCTCCAAACCACGCCTGACCCCGGCCCGGTTAACGTTACTTCCAACGCCACTGTCAACAACATCAATTTTGGCAATGTCTTTTTTGTCGGCAGCATCAGCGGTGTCAAGTTCAACGACCTGAATGCCAACAGCGTCCGAGACGCGACAGACCCCCCTCTGACCAACTGGCAAATTTACCTCGACCTCAACGGCAACGGCAGCGTTGACCCGGGCGAACCCAACACCATCACAAACCCGCAAGGCAACTACACTTTTGCCAATGTTTCTCCTGGCCGGTATTTGGTGAGGGAAGTCCAGCAACCGGGATGGGTACAGACTACGCCAAATCCAGGCCCGATCGACATTACCGGCAATACCAACGCTGTCGCCGTCAATTTCGGCAACAATTTACTCACTGGCAGCATCAGCGGCTTCAAGTTCAACGACCTCAACGCTAACGGCATCAACGAACCGACGGAACCGAGAGTTGCCAACTGGCCGATTTACCTTGATTTCAACAACAACGGCAGTTTAGATCCGGGCGAACCTGCGACTTTAACAAACCCCGAAGGTAATTTCTCTTTTATCAATTTGCCCCAAGGCACTTATGTGGCGAGGGAAGTCCCGCAGCCCGGTTTTCGACAAACTACGCCCAATCCGACTCCGATCACCGTGGGCAATGGCACAAATGCCACTAATCTCAGCTTTGGCAACGTGTTGGTGACTGGCACGATCAGCGGTGTGAAATTTAACGATTTTAACGCCAACGGCATCCTCGATGCCGGGGAACCGCCGATCGCCAACACTCAAATTTATATCGACCTCAACAATAACAGCAGTTTAGATCCGGGTGAAGCGAGTACCTTCAGCGATCTGCAGGGCAATTACAGTTTCCGTAACGTTCCTGTAGGTAGTTATGTTGTCAGGGAAGTTCCGCCGCCCGGTTTCATTCAAACGACTCCGCCTGCGGTGGTTGTTGTCTCGGCAGAGATTCAGGCTAGCAGCATCGATTTTCTGACGGGAGGGGCTGAGGGTAGGTCAGCTAAATCCTTGAAGGGCGACCCGCTGACGGATGGCAGCAGCTATGCGGGCGAACCTGCGGGCAATATGGGGACCGATCGCTTGCTTTTGAGCCAGGGTCATGATAGTGATCAAATTAGTAATTTTTTGAGTGATGGATTTTTTACGAATTTAGGCAATATTCCTAACTTTGGGCAACAGAATGTCGGTCTGGAGCCTAATGCACAAATTAGTAATTTTGTCAAGACAAATGAATTAAATAATGAATGGGGCGATCGCTCACTCGTTGGTGCCGATGGGCGCGAGAGATTTCTCGGTTATGTAGGGTGACACAAAGCTCGATCGCCCCGCATCCCAAACCACAGATAAAAATCAGGAAGAGGTTAAAGGGCGATCGCGTGATACCCTATTGTTGGCAACCTCCAAAGCCAAGCCAGAGTTCCGGGAAGCCCAAAGCTGGCTTGTATATGAGGAGCAAGATTCAGAGACAGTATCATACCTGTTTTTAGGAATTATCAGACAATTCCCCAAGTGCGATCGCCCTCGTGGCCCGGTCGCTCAAGTCACCGAGGTGCAGTGAATCTTAACGTTGTTCCAGCTCTAAACAGCAAGTGTCCACGGGCAGAAGAACTCCGGGCGCAAATCTTGAAGATATTGCGCTCAAATTGCCACAGCTATTCAAAACCTGATATAATCTCGTGCGACAAAGCTGGAGTAAGCCTGATGTTAGATGAGGAACCTTCGAGCAACGTAGACGTATGTATGATTGAGTAGCGATCGTCAGTCGCTAGCAGCAGCTAACTGCTGATTGACAAAGTGATACAGTAGCCTGTAGCTTACGTAGATTTAGGTGTGAAGGAAAAGAAAATCATGACAGACATAAAGGCTAGTCAGGTAACTCCTGTATTACCCCCAGTAGTGCTACCGCCAACCATCAATTTTGGCAACGCTCCTGCGGGTATCCAGGGTACCAAATTCCGCGACAACAACCTCAACGGCATTCGAGATGCAGGCGAGCCGCCAATCTCCAACGTCCAAATCTTTATTGACACCAATAACAACGGCACTGTCGAGCCAGGTGAACCCTCGACGTTGACAAACGCCACCGGAAACTTCGTATTTCCAGGCTTGCTTCCAGGCACCTATACAGTTAGGGAAATTCCGCCACCCAATTTGAACCCGACAACTCCTAACCCAGTTGTCGTCAACCTTACGGGCACTAATGCCACAGTGTTGTTCGGCAATGGTCCGATCCCGCCCGGTGGTGAGATTATTGGCTGCAAATTCCTCGACGTAGACAACGACGGCTTTCGAGACGGGAGTGAACCCTCGATGCAAAACGTCAGAATCTATATCGATGCCAACAACAACGGTGAGCTAGATCAAGGGGACACCAGTACCTTAACTGATAGAAACGGCGAGTTCCGATTCACCAATTTGCAGCCAGGGCTGTACCGGATTCGGGAAGAGCGAGCCAACGGGCCGGGCACTGAACCGTTAGAAAGAGATTTTCCCCAAAGCACCCCCCCCGGTAGCACCCCCCTGCTTGACGTTAACCTCGGCCAGGGCGAAATCTGGGCCTGCGCTCAAGTCGGCAACACTCCCCTGTACGAAATCCCGATCTTCAAATTCCGGGACGACAACGCCAACGGCATACAAGACGCAGGGGAAATTCCTCTCTCGGGCATCCCGTTCATCATCGATGTGAACCGGAACGGCCGAACAGACACGGGCGAACCGCAGTTGTTCACTGGCGCTGATGGTAGGGCTACCTTCAGAGATTTGAAGGCTGGCAGCTACTCAGTATTGGAAACCTTTGAAACCTTCATAGCCAACCAGCCGCCAATTCCAACTACCCAGAACCCGGTAGAAGTCACAGCCCCCGGGCCCCAATCGCGACAGCAGGGAACGCTGCCTTTCCTAGTGGCAGATGCAACAGTTCCCGGTGGCCAGCGCGTCGTTTCGGCGAACTTTCCGCCCCCGTTCCCGCCGCTCAACCCGGAACCGGCAGTCTTCTTCACCTCGATTCCGGTAAATCCAGGCAGCGGTGCAGTCGGGAATACGCGCCCCAACATCACAATCTTCAAATACAACGATAAGAACGCTAACGGTCGTTACGAACCGGGCAACACTCCAGAGGAAGGGGGCATTGCCGGCGTCACGGCTTACATTGATGCCAACGACAACGGCGCCCTCGACACAGGGGAACAGTCGATAGTAACTGACGCCAACGGACGCGCCGCTTTCACCAACCTGGAACCAGGCAATTATGTGGTTCGGGAAGTCGCGCAGGCGGGTTTTAGTCCTACTACTCCGGATCGGGTGCAGTTCGACCTCAGCACTCAAGATGCCAACGTCGTCTTTGGCAACACCCCCAACAGCCGGATCACTGGGTGCAAATTCCAAGATGTGAACGGCAACGGCTACCGAGACGGCTTTGAAACGCCGATCGCAGGGGTCACAATCTACCTCGACAGCAACGGTAACGACGCCCTCGATGCGGAAGAAACCACTAGCGTCAGCGATCAGTTCGGCCGCTGGGAGTTTGGCAATTTGACCCCCGGTATTTACCGAGTCCGGGAAGTCACGCCTCCGAATTCTTTCCAAACTACTCAACCACTGGACATCGTACTGGGCGCAAACCAAACGTTTACTTGTGCTTTGGTAGGCAACAACCAGATCCCTCAGAACCTTAGCTTTAACGAGCCAGTTGAGAAGTTCCGCGACGACAACCGCAACGGCATTCGAGATGAGGGCGAGCCTCCTTTGGAGGGCATCCCGTTCACCTTGGATTTGAATAACAACCGGCTCTACGATCCTGCTACCGAGCCTCTGGTATTTACTGATGCGAATGGTATTGCCCTGTTCACCAATTTAGCTCCGGGCACCTATTCGCTATTGGAAGTTTTCAACGCTCCGGGCGTTCCCAACCCGTTCCCGATTCCGACCGGGCCCAACCCTGTTCCTTTAACGGTGCCGGGACCGAATGCGTCTGTGACGCCAGAGCTAACGATTATGAGCATCGATCCGCTGACTGGTGGCACGGGTGTGGTAACTGCTTCTAGCATCCCCAACGATAATGATCCGCTGAATAACCCCGAGCGTTCAGCGGCGGCTCTGGTACAGGCCAGCACCGCCGATGATGATCGCTTGCTCGCTTCTAAGACTGAGACTGGTGTTAGCACCTTTAACCCCAACGATTTGCGAAACTCGGCGAATTCCCTGATGGCAATATTTTTTGAAGAGAATGGTCTCGATAAATCATTGTTCGTCGTTCCTCCTAAGCCTACGCCTTCGCTGCTTTAATCTTAAGTTGGGTCTTTAGTTTGAGACTCATCAATTAGCCACTAGCTTGTTTAAACTGCACGTCAAATCATGTTTTGGCGTGCTTTTTGCTGTTGTGACAATAATTAGAGGCTCGCGGGGCGGGTTTATGGATTTCTTTAATTACCGCAAATATTTTTCGTGAAACCCGCCTCTACAACAAATATATCCCGATGCTCGTAGGGACGGATTTTATCGACAATCTTTGAGGAAAACTCACAATTTATATAAACCAGCCCCCCACAATCATGGGTTCGGCTGACGGGTTTATTTATCTCTTTAATTACTGTCTTTAGTCGTAGAGCGCGATCGGCAAAAAGAGCGATTCCCTAGTTCCAGAAAACCTTTATTTATAGAGGTATAACCTAGAGGAATATGTTATGCCAACTCAACAACAAACCAATCCGGCTCAACATCAAGAACAGCAACCCGGTATTGAATCGCAAATGACCCCGCAACCCCAATCCTTCGCGGAGGGCTATCGCGGTAGCGACAAATTGCGGGACAAAGTAGCCTTAATTACTGGCGGAGACAGCGGTATCGGGCGTGCAGTGGCGATCGCCTTTGCCAAAGAAGGCGCTAACGTGGTCATCAGCTATCTTAACGAAGATGATGATGCCAAAAAGACCAAAGAGGCGATCGAACAACAAGGCCAGCGCTGTATTGCGATCGCCGGCGACATCGGCGACGAAAACGTCTGTCAAAACCTTGTAGAACAAACAGTTAAAGAATTTGGTAGCCTCGACATCCTCGTCAACAACGCCGCCGAACAGCATCCCCAAGAAAGCATTGAAGACATCACCGCCGAACAATTAGAGCGCACCTTCCGCACCAACATTTTCTCAATGTTTTACCTCACAAAAGCCGCTCTCAAACACCTCAAAGAAGGAAGTGCAATTATCAACACTACCTCTGTCACCGCTTACAAAGGCAATCAACAATTATTAGATTACTCCTCCACAAAAGGAGCAATTGTTGCCTTTACCCGCTCTTTGTCTCAAAGTTTAGCTGAGAAAGGAATTCGCGTCAACGGAGTAGCTCCCGGCCCGATTTGGACGCCTCTAATTCCCTCGACTTTCCCTGAAGAAAAAGTGGAGAAATTTGGTGCAGACACAGCCTTGGGACGCGCCGGTCAACCCGATGAAGTTGCCCCCAGTTACGTGTTTTTAGCTTCAAAAGATTCGTCTTACATGACGGGTCAAATTTTGCATCCCAACGGCGGCTCTGTGATTAATGGCTAAAATCTTCTTGTTTCCAATGCTCGTAGGGGCCGGTTTTACCGGAAACCTTTGATGAAATTCATAATATAAATAAACCCGCCCTCCACAACTCGGGGGCGGGTTTATTTATATTATGAATTACCCGAAATATCTTTCGTGAAACCCGCCCCTACAAATAATATATTTATTTTTTAAAATAGTCTTTCAAAAAAACAGTAATCCCGCTACCCACGTAGCGGGATTGATAGGTTGCAGTTTAGCTACTCTCTAGTTTTGCTAGAGCTACAATTAGCTCGCTGCTGAATTAGCTCATGTTAGCCATTTCTTGCTGCATGGTGCTTTTGGCTGCTTTGAATTGAGTAGCCATTTGTTCCATTTGTGCTTCGCTCAGGTTGCGGCGAATTTGAGGTAACATATCGTTTTCTTCTTCTTTCACGTGATCCTGAACCGCTGTTTGGAGCTGTTTGATTTGGGCTTTAAAATCAGAAGAACTGGGGTTGAGAGCCTTAATTTGGGCGAGCATTTGCTTCATTGCTGCTTGCTCGTCGTACAGTTCTTGAGTATCGGTGTAGTAGCTGCGAATTGCTGGATAAACTATTTGTTCTTCGGCTTCTGCGTGAACGCTGAGGTCTTTGTAAAGTTGCCCGAAGAATTCTTGCAGTTTTTGAGGATCGTCGGTTTTTTCGATTTCCATAAAGAGGGTATCGACTTTGCGGTGATCCATGGTGAGGATTTCGGTGATGTTCATCTCATCTTTGGTGCGGGTAACTGCACCGCCGATGATGCCGGTCATAGCTGCCATTGCATCTTGTACGCGGGCCCAAACGCCTTGATCGGGGTCTTTGCCGGTCAGTTCGCGCACTCCTAAGACTTCTAAAACTCCTTTGAGTTGTTCTTGGTGAGCGCGGTTTTCAAAGTTAACTGTGTTGAGCGGGGTAATGGCGGCTTCGATGTCGGCGCCAACTACTTGGGCGGCTTTATGAATTAATAAGCCAGCCATTGTTTGTTTGTGTTTGAGCAGTTCGTGCTGGGCGACTTTTTCAAACATGGTGAGTTCAGAACCTTCCATAAGTTTCTGAACTTCTTCAATCATTTTTGTGCTGGTTTCTTTGGGTTCGGCTTGAATGCCGTATTGCACGATCGTAGTTTCTAATACGCCCATGTTTTTGCGATCGTCCTCAAGCATATGGCGGAAGCGATCAGCCAGTTCGGAGTCGTTGCAGGAATTGATGAACAATTGCTCGTTGGCGATCAACAGGTTTTGCAGCGCTTTCATGTCTGCTAATTTCATCGCGATCGCTTGGCGCTTGGTATCTTCTAAGGTAGCTACCATCTGTCGTTTCTCCTCTCAATGTCTTTAGTGTTCTTATATTTCTTAATTTATTGAAATATTCTGATAACATCCTCTTTCTCCCGACTGATTCATTAATATCCCGCGCAACCTATTGACTTTTAAACCAAGAAATGATACTTAATTAAGGCTAAGGTCGTTTTTTAAAAAAGCAAAAATTACCCTTAATAACAACTGCCAACTGACCACTGACCACTGACCACTGCCAACTGCCAACTGACAACTGCCAACTGACAACTGACTTTTGTATCAATTAATCCCGATCGCAGAGCTGTAAAGCGCTACCATAGTTGGAGCCGAAGTTAACTAAAGTTTAAGAATAACTAGCTTGTCTCAACTGCTCACTGCTTTAGAGTTCCCAGCCAATGTCTGGAAGCTCAACAACGGGTTAACGGTAATTCACCAGCGGATTTCGGCCACACCGGTGGTCGCCCTAGACGTGTGGGTGAGGGCTGGCGCTACGCTGGAGCCGGATTCTTGGTCAGGAATGGCTCATTTTCTAGAACACATGATATTTAAAGGGACGGATTCGATTGCCCCTGGAGAATTTGACCAGGTAATCGAAAATCGCGGCGGTGTCGCCAATGCAGCTACAAGTCACGACTACGCCCATTTTTTCGTCAACGCTGCGGCCGATTATTTAGCAGAAACAGCGCAGCCACTGGCAGAATTGCTGCTGCGCGCTTCGATTCCCGATCGAGAATTCGATCGCGAGCGAGATGTGGTGCTAGAAGAAATCCGTCAAGCTCAAGACAATCCCGATTGGCTGGGTTTCCAAGCAATGATGGAAACAGTTTACCAGCGGCATCCCTACAGGCGATCGGTACTCGGCACGGAAGAGCTGCTGATGTCGCGAACTCCCCACGAAATGCGCTGTTTCCACCGATCGCACTATCAGCCGGAAAATATGACTGTGGTGATAGTTGGGGGAATTGATGAACAACAGGCCAGAGATGTTACGGGGAAAGCATTCGAGCAGTTTTACGATCCGTGGGATTGTCCCAAATTAACCGCAGAGGCGGAACCGCCACTGATAGAAATTCGCCGTCAGGAATTGAGCCTGCCCCGATTAGAGCAAGCCCGGCTAATGATGGCCTGGACGGGCCCGGGAGTGGAACACTTGCAAAGTGCTTGCGGCTTGGATTTGCTGTCGGTGTTGCTCGCAGACGGGCGAACTTCGCGTTTAGTCAGGGAACTGCGGGAAGAATTACAATTAGTAGAGGCGATCGAGAGCACTTTCTCGCTGCAACGGGAATCGAGTTTATTTACTATCAGTGCAGTCTTGGACGCGAAGGATGTCGAACAGGTGGAATCTCGGATTTGCGATCGACTTTGGGAATTGCAGTCTGAGCCAGTTTCCGAGGTAGAATTGCTCCGCTGTAAGCGTTTGCTGTGCAACGATTTTGCTTTCTCGCTCGAAACGCCGGGACAGCTAGCGGGTCTTTACGGATATTACAATACGATCGCCACTGCGGAATTAGCGCTCAGCTATCCCACCAGGATTAAAGCATTTGGGCCCTTAGACCTCCAACGCCTAGCTCAACAATATCTCTCTCCCCGACGCTATACAGCCGTCGTACTCAAACCAATCTAATCGTTAAGCTGGTGAATATAAATATCTTTTGTACCGGATAGATGTTCGGCATTTGTGCGGGGTTCTCTGTGGTTGTGGCGCACCCTACGGGATAGAGGTTCGGCGTTTGTCCAGGGTTCTTTGTGCTTGTGGCGCACCTTACAGGATAGATGTTGTTACATTTAGATGTTGTGCGTCAGGCCCTGCCCGGTATGACATCATACAAGATGCAAATGGAAAATAGAAAAATGGCAATCAAGTAATTACCAATTACCAATTACCAATTACCCCTTCCCAATTACCAATTACCTCTTCCCAATTACCAATTCTCGACTAAATTAACCATGAAAAATGAAATCCAGCGCACGGTTTTAGACAACGGTATTGTTGTCTTGGCAGCAGAAAATCCAGCCGCAGATATTATTGCAGCTAGGATATTCCTGCGGGCCGGCAGTCGCTACGTGCAGCCGGAACAAGCAGGGTTGTGTCACTTGCTGTCGGCGGTAATGACTAAGGGAACCGAGCGCCTGTCTTCGCTGGAAATTGCGGAGCGTGTAGAATCGGTGGGAGCGAGGTTGAGTGCCGACTCTACTACAGACTATTTTTTAGTGAGTTTGAAGACGGTTTCTGCGGATTTTGAGGACATTTTGGAGTTGGCGGCGCAATTGACGCGATCGCCTACTTTCCCGGAAGCTGAAGTCGAACTCGAACGCCGCATTGCCATATCGGCAATTCGATCGCAGCAAGAACAGCCATTTGCGATCGCCTTCGAGCAATTGCGGCACGCGATGTACCAGGAACACCCCTATGCTTTCTCTCCCTTGGGTACGGAAGCTAGTATGTCAAAGCTCACCAGAAACGAGCTTGAAGAGTTCCACAAAACCTATTTCCGTCCCGATAATGTAGTTATTTCTGTAGCCGGCAGAATATCCACCGAAGATGCGCTCGCCCTGATCGATCAAACTTTTGGATCCTGGAAAGCGCCTTTAACACCCCTGCCAACTTTAACTGTCCCCCCCCTCTACCCCTCCCCTCAATCGGTCGTTACCGCGCAAGATACGCAGCAATCACTGATTATGCTGGGCTACCTCGCACCCTCCGTCAAAAATCCCGATTACGCAGCGATTAAGTTGCTGAATACTTATTTGGGTAACGGTTTGTCGAGCCGATTGTTTGTGGAATTGCGGGAAAAGCGGGGCTTGGCTTACGACGTTTCCGCCCTCTACGCGACGCGCTTGGACACGGCTCAGTTTGTCGTGTACATGGGTACGGCGCCGGAAAATACGGCGACTGCTTTTGAAGGATTGCGCGCCGAAGTCGATCGACTCGCCAACATCGAACTAAGCGAGGAAGAATTGCAAGCTTGCAAGAATAAAATGCTCGGTCAATATGCTTTAGGGAAACAAACTAATTCGCAAATTGCCCAAGTTTTAGGCTGGTATGAAATTTTGGGATTGGGAATTCAATTTGACCAGCAATTTCAAGAAGAAATTGCACAGGTGACAGCTTCACAAGCGCGGGATGCGGCTAAGAAATACTTCATCGAACCGTATATTTCTTTGGTGGGCCCGGAGGCGGCGATTACAGAGTTGGGTGTAGCGGCTGTTTGTTGAGTAGGAAATTGGCGATCGAACTTTTCACAAGTTCGATCGATGCGATCGCAGACAAAAAAACTTTTCGCTTAACAATTATTTGTGTTTTACGATCGCTTTTAACCTTTCCAAAGGTTACAACAAAGCCAACTATTATTGCTGGCATTCTCTAGAACTGACACCGACAAGCTCAACGGAATTTTCGTTGGTAGTATAACGTTCCGGTTGAGCTGTTGCAAATAACACTCGTAGCACCACCAGCAACTTTCAACAATCCGCTCCAACCGAATTGTTAGGGTGCGCCGTTAGCTTAAGGATTCCACGATCCCGCCTTTGCTAAATAGACAGTAGGTGTAGATCGCTAGACATGATCTGAATCTAACTCAAATCGTTGCCAATCAATGCGATCGCACAAAGGTTATGATTGTCATCCATGCTCACCTGAACGTTTGCAATGGCTTCTAGGATTTTTTTGGTATCACAGGGTCTTGCTTTGGGGTCATTCTCAAATCGTCGCCAATCGATGCAATCACACAAAGGTTATGATTCTTATCCATACCCACCAGACCGTTTGCAAGGGCTTCTTGGAATTTTTTGGTATCACAGGGTCTTGCTTTGGGGTCATTGGGATCAGGTGTCTGCAGATCGATAAATTCCCTTGAGCGCTTAGAGATGAGCCAACCCAGAGGCAACTTAACGTCCTTACCTGACTTGTTCAGGAACAAGGTTCTGAATTTATATTTGCGTCGCTTCTTATTGTCATTTTTGAGTCGAGCATCAATCTCATCATTGACCGTGAACATAGACAACTCAACAGCACTGCGACTGCGGGACTCGCGCGCACTAAACAAGGCACGAACTGGCGATAAAAGCTCGTTCAGTCCTTCACTCTTGAGTTGAGTTGTAGGCTCGTTAAATTGCCCATCAATTAAGGATAGGTAGACAATTTCAAAGGTTGTTCCGTAACCCGGAAGTTGCTGTAAGTTCCGCCCAATGTCCAAAGCAGTAGGAATACCAGAATTATCAAAATAACCGCCATCAGCCAAATGCAATTTACTTTTGTCCTTACTGCTTTGGTACCACCCTACAGGGGTGAAGTAGGGAAAACGAGCACTGAGGCCAGCCGCTGTACTCAGTTTCAAATTTAGATCGGGTTCATCAATGGCAATATTTTCTTTGTTGGGCAAGTTAATCTGAAAGGGGCTGATCACCAGGCGATCGCCCGTTTCGACAACAGTTGTGTTGAGAACCAGTGCAGGGGCTTTGCCCTGGGGCTGCCAGTGTTCGTAAAAAGACTTCCGCAAGGGATTATCTGGATTTGGAAGAGACAGCTTATCCCAAGCTTTTTCAAACGCAACTTCCAGACCTCTTGCCCGATCCCAATCGTCTATTGGGAAAAAGATAAATCGCTGAACCAGGTCAGGGAATAGCCCCATCGTCAGGAGGGGCGTCAGCAAGTCACTGCTAAACAGTTTGCTAGCCGTTTGGCTAAGGGATTTACCACTAATTCCACCCACTTTCACCAAACTTGAAAAGGCAGAAGCCCCCAAGCTACCGCCAGACACCCCACTGATTGCAAATACATGCTGAGGAAAATTCGGAAAATATTCTGTTAGCTTTGAGAAGGCTGTCGCTGCATGATAAGCGGCATAGATACCACCACCTTGAGCTGCAGCGATATATACAGGATAGGGTTTATTTGAGAATTGAGCGCGATCGGGGCGATTCTCTAACCATTGATTAAAACTAGATTCTAAAGTTGGAAGGACTGACTTTTCGCGTTTGCTGATTAGTTGAAAGCGGTGATTGTCATTAAGATTTAGTGCACTAGAAACTAACATTAATCCGATTAGAATCGTTATGCCGGGTATTTTAGTTCGTTTCCCCCAGTGGTAAATTGTTGAAAAAACAACCACCACAATCGTCAACGATATTGCCACCACACTAATTGAACCCAGCTTATCGGGAAAAAATGTCGGAGGCATTTTCCACCCTAAGGCGAGGGATGCCACCACAGAAATGAAACAAATTCTAACAACGATCCATCGTGACTCTAGCTTGTTTTGCCAAGAATATAGCCCCACATTAGAAAATACGAGCAACAGAAAAACAGCAATTACACCAAAAGAGCAACGTGAATCGTTTGCCCCCAGAATCATAGGCAAAGATAAAATACTAAAAACAAAGCAGGCAATATTAACAAATATATTTTCAAATATTTGCCCAAAGAGACCTTCATTTTTCTTCTTAGAGCCAACGGAATATAGGTACTTTAAGTATTTTTTTTCTATACGGTTTCTTAATAAATAAAATAAACTTCCTAATAAAACTATATTGCTAAACATCCACACTAGCAAAAAAATATAGGCACTTAAAGCAGTATTATTCGATAAGTCCTGCAATGTTTTTTGGGTAGTAGCCCAAGTGCCATAAGCAAGGCTACCCAGTGGTACAGCACCTAGCAAACGAGGTGCATTTTTGTATAAGATATCTAATTTTTGCTTCTTGTTGAATTTAGGAAGATGATCTTTATAGCGTTTCTCAAGTGAACGTGCCGCGAACCAGACAACAAGTGAAAGCAAAACAACAAATACTGTAGAAACAACTGCCTGAAGTTCATTACTATCTAAAGCAATTGCGAGATAGACCTCAATGGTTTGATCGATCTGGGTAAAAAAATACCAAGCTGCGATTGCAACTGTCAGAGGCACTCTTAAATATATCAAGAACTTCACGATGGGGTTAAGCTGGTCTTCAAACCAATTAGAAATTATTGGGATTAGCTTGTTTTCAAACCAATCAGAAATTTGAATTAGCTTGTTTTCAAACCAATTAGAAATTCTTTGAATTCTTTTAATTAATTTATGTCTGTTATCAATTTCAGCCATATATCACTAACCAATGACTGTAAGGGAACATCTCTATCTCGAAATAACTGCCACCTAACGGCTAAATTGAGCGGAAAAGGATAGCCTCTGACTCAAACCTAAAATATTGCGATTTTGTCATATCCAAGGATTCGTTAGGCATCGATGAGCGCTTAACAATTATTTATACTTGGCGCTCGGCGATAACTTCAGCTTGACTAACATCATAGCTGTTGGTCCGCTCCAATGATTTGTTATACCCGATCGCTTAACAATTATTTATGCTTCGTGATCGCCGATCGTTGTACGGCATTTACCAACGAAGCCGACCATACAGGTTTTATCTGCATTCGTATCTAAACTAGATTAGATCGGCCCCAAGCATTAAACACCGGAAAAAACTTAGTGCGACTTCTCTTGAACCTTTTCTGTTCCCGATCGGTCTAAATTCAAGACAGACCCATCAGGTCTAATTTATATGTACTTCGTAAAGCACTTTCAGATTAAAAAAGAGCTGACTCCCTGGCTCAGCGGACTCCTCGCCGCTTCCCTGCTGGCAGGAGTAGGCTACACAGCTTACAGCCAACTCACAGTCAAATCCAGCCGCGAAACCAGACGCAGGGAAAAAACCGTTGCTGTCGAAAGGGTGAACCTGCCGATTACAATTTCGGCAAACGGCACAATTGTGCCCGAACGTTCCGTTAACGTCAGCCCCAAAACTTCAGGAATGCTCAAAAGTTTGCTTGTCAAGGAAGGAGATAAAGTTGAACAAGGGCAGATTCTAGCCTACATGGACGACTCCAACCTCCAAGGGCAACTTACCCAAACTCGCGGACAACTCGCAGCCGCGGAATCAAACCTGGAAAAATTGGTCAACGGCACTCGAACCCAGGACATTGCTGTGGCTAAGGCAGTGTTAGCAGAACAACAGGCAAGTCTGGAAAAATTGCTCAACGGCAATCGAACCCAAGACATTGCTGTAGCTGAGGCACAAGTGGCAGAGCAACAGGCAACGTTGCAAAAATTGCTCAACGGCAATCGAACCCAAGATATTGCCGTAGCCGAGGCACAACTAGCTGAACAACAGGCAAATTTACAAAAATTGCTCAAGGGCAATCGGCCTGAAGACATCGCCCAAGCAATCGCCAAACTCAGAGATGCGGAATACGCCAAAAACCAAGCTGAGGAAGACTTTCAGAGAAATCAGGAACTTTATAATGCCGGCGCCCTTGCTTTGCAAGTTGTCAACAACTCCCGCACCGCGCGCGATCGAGCTCAAACGCAAGTCAGGCAAGCCGAACAAGCTGTAGCTTTGCTGCAAGCAGGTACTCGCCCCGAAGAAATCGCTTCGGCGCGGGCTGCAGTCGAGCAAAAACGGCAAGCTTTGACCCTGGCGCGATCGGGCGCACGCCCGGAAGACATCGCTGCGGGGCGGGCTGCTGTGGAGCAAAAACGGCAAGCTTTGGCCCTGGCGCGATCGGGCGCACGCCCGGAAGACATCGCTGCGGGGCAGGCCGCCGTCGAGCAAAAACAGCAAGCTTTGGCGCTGCTAGAAGCGGGTTCTCGCCCCGAAGACATCGCCCAAGCCCGGGCCCAAGTTCTCGCAGCTATAGGCAGCCTGCAAAGCGTTCAAGCCCAGATCGACGACACTGTGCTGCGGGCTCCTTTCACCGGCACTGTTACCCGCAAGTACGCCGATCCGGGCGCTTTTGTGACTCCCACTACGGCAGGTAGTGCGGTTTCTTCGGCGACTTCTTCTTCGATTTTGTCCTTAGCTTCAAAAAATCAATTAGTAGCAAACGTAGCAGAAACTAATATTTCTCAGATTCAGATCGGCCAGGCTGCGTCTATTCAAGCCGATGCTTTTGCGGGAAAGACTTTTACAGGTAAAATCACTCAAATTTCGCCTCAGTCGATCGTCCAGCAAAATGTGACAAGTTTTGAGGTTAAAGCGGCAATTATTAATGATGAGAAACAAATGCTGCGATCGGGGATGAATGTGAATGTGGAGTTTAAGGCCGGTGAACTCAAAAATGTTTTGGTAGTTCCGACTGCGGCAATTGTCCGCCAACAAAGGGAAACGGGGGTTTTTGTTCCCGGTGGAGAAGATGGCAAACCTGCTTTTATGCCGATTAAAACTGGTATGACGGTGGATGACAAGACGGAAGTGCGATCGGGTTTGAAAGGAAATGAAAAAGTGCTGCTTAGTTTACCCCCCGGATTGCGGCCTAGATCCCAAAATCCATCGTCGGGCGGAATTCCGGGTTTGCAACCGGGTGGGGGAACGCGCTTGCGTTAGATCGGATATCATCTTGCACTATTTGCAATAATCCTTTTTTGGCGGGCTAGGAGCAACGGCCCACAAGAAGAAAATTGATCTATTGTGGAACAGGCATCTTGCCTGTTCATCAGAAGGGTGAAAGATGTGAGTAGGATGAAATTTTCCAACAAATAACAAATAACAAATAACAAATAACTAATAACATGAAATTAAAGACTCCCCCAGTTATTAAGAAAATCTCGAATGTTCAAATTGTGTTCATGGCGACTGAGGCGCTGTGGAATAATAAGTTGCGTACCAGTTTGACTATGCTGGGTGTAATTATTGGGATATCTTCGGTAATTGCGATTACTTCGGTGGGACAGGGTGTACAAAAATCAACTGAAGAACAGTTAAAGGCTTTGGGTACAAATGTGCTGTTGGTTTTATCCGGCGCTTCGCGATCGGGCGGTGTCAGTCAGGGAAGCGGTTCTGCTACTACCCTTACTTGGGATGACGCTAGGGCGATCGGCAAACAAGCTCCCGCAGTTAAGGCTATTTCGGCTTATTTGCAGCGCCAAGTGCAAGTGGTTTATGGCGGACAAAATTCATTTACTGCTATTTTGGGAACGGATTTAAACTATCCAGATGTGAAGAACATTCAACCCCAAGAAGGACGGTTTTTTAACGAGGATGAATTGAATGCTGCTGAGCCAGTAGTTGTCCTCGGTTCTAAGGTGCGGGACGAACTTTTTGGAGCCGGAGCTAATGCGCTATCCTCCGATATTCGCATTCAGGGAAACCGCTACAAGGTCATTGGAGTGATGGAAACCAAGGGGTCTGTAGGGGGAACCGATCAGGACGATCGAGTGTATATTCCCCTCAAAAATATGTCTTCGCGGATTGTGGGGAGAAATTCTTTAGCGGGGATTGCGATCTCGGGTTTTTGGTTGGAAACTGCCGGCGAAGCGGATTTAGCGGATGCTCAATTTCAAGTGGAAAATATCATGCGCTTGCGCCACAATATTTATCCGCCACAACCGGATGATTTTCGAGTTGTAAATCAAGCTGAGATCGTTAATACTTTCAGCAATGTGATAGGTTTATTTACGGTTATGGTGGGTGCGATAGCCGGAATTTCTTTGGTGGTTGGCGGCATCGGTATTGCTAATATTATGTTGGTGTCTGTTGTGGAACGCACTAAGGAAATCGGGATTCGCAAAGCGGTAGGCGCTACTAATGCAGCAATTCTAATTCAATTTATGGCGGAATCTATTTTAGTTTCCACGGTGGGGGGAACGGCGGGTATTGGGTTGGGAGTTGCGATCGCCTTTGGGGCCTCGACAGCGTTCAAATTTCCGTTTGTGGTTTCTGTATGGTCGATCGCGGCTGGTTTTGGGCTGTCTTTTACTGTAGGCTTATTGGCTGGAGTGCTGCCGGCTCGGAATGCGGCTCGCTTAGATCCGATCGCAGCTTTGCGGAATGATTGAAGTTAGTGACGTTCGCCCCCGTTAAATTGAATAGTCCTGGACGCAAGTGTCACAATTATAGTCCTGGACGCACGAGTGGTCAGAAACCGGGTTTGATGGACGTTCAGACTTCCTTGTCGGCCACAGATTCGCTAACGGGACTTAGCCAAAAATCACGTCGAAAATGGCGGCAAACGGGGACAGGTAAACGGTTTGATCTTGAATTGGGTTCAGTCCTGGATTGACAAGGGTTTCACCTCTGATATCAAATCCGCGCTCGATCGCCGGGCGTAAAATCGAGTCAACAGTTAACACTCAACCATCATTCAGTTTTTGGACTGACAGTTAACAGCCAACAGTCAACAGTCAACAGTCAACAGTCAACAGTCAACAGCCAACAGTCAACAGTCAACAGTCAACAAACTCTTTCCCTTACCTAGACTGGTTTTCAGGTACTTTAGGGGCTAGAAAATGTCTAAGTCTCATTAGAACTAATATACGTTTCTTCAAATATAATAACCAAAACCCCTTATCCAACACGCAATTTCCATGTTAGAAGGATTGGTATTGGCAACTGTATTTTGCGGATTTTTTGGTATCATCTTTAAAAAAAACCTGATCATGAAAATCGTCTGTATGGATGTCATGAGTACAGGGGTTATAGCCTATTACGTGGTGGTGGCATCGCGAGAAGGCTGGCTGACACCAATTATTTCAAAGGGAAAAAATGTCGCTTACGCCGATCCGGTTCCCCAGGCGGTGATCTTAACGGCGATCGTGATCGGCTTTTCGATTCAGGCTTTAATGCTGGTCAGTGTGATGAAGCTGGCACGAGATAATCCGACATTAGAAAGTAATGAAATCGAGATGAATAATACCCCATGAATACCCTGACGCTAGCCTGGATTGGACTCCCGTTTTTTGTCGGGTTTAGTATTTATTTGATTCCGAAGCTTGACAAGTATCTCGCAATATTCGGAGCGATCGCGTCCGCTGCCTATGCGTTCCAGCTTTTTGTTATGCCGTCAGCGGTGACGCTGGAGTTACTGGATAATTTCAGTGTCACGTTGTTAGTCGATCGCTTGAGCGGCTATTTCATCTTAACCAATGCCTTAGTCACAGCAGCGGTGATTATCTACTGTTGGCCCACAGATAAGACGGCATTTTTTTATGCACAAATTCTGATGGTACACGGCAGCCTGAATGCGGCCTTTGCCTCTACTGACTTTATCAGTTTATATGTGGGGTTAGAGGTCAGCGGCATTGCGGCGTTTCTGTTGATTGCCTATCCTCGCACCGATCGCTCGATTTGGGTAGCTTTGCGCTATCTATTTATTAGCAACACGGCAATGCTGTTTTATCTAGTCGGTGCCGTGCTGGTTTATAAGGCAAGTCATTCGTTTAGTTTTGCCGGCTTGGGTGCAGCGCCTCCAGAGGCGATCGCTCTGATCTTTATGGGACTCTTGGTTAAGGGAGGTGTGTTTGTATCGGGGTTATGGCTACCGTTAACTCACTCGGAATCAGAAACGCCAGTGTCGGCTTTGCTGTCAGGGATTGTGGTCAAAGCGGGGGTATATCCCCTCGTGCGCTGTGCGCTGATGGTGGAGGAGGTGGCACCCATCGTCCAAATCTTTGGCGTCGGGACGGCGCTGCTGGGCGTGTTCTGTGCCGTTTTAGAAAAAGATAGCAAACGGATGTTGGCTTTTCACACGGTTTCGCAGTTGGGTTTTATCCTCGCTGCACCGTCGGTGGGTGGGTTTTATGCGCTGGCCCACGGTTTGGTCAAATCGTCGCTGTTTTTGACTGCAGGATCGTTACCGACTCGTAATCTGAAAGAATTGAAACAAAAGCCGATCGATACCAAAATCTGGATTGCCTTAGTCATAGCTAGCTTATCAATCTCTGGCTTTCCCTTGTTGGTTGGCTTTGGGGCAAAGGTGTTGACGGTGAAGAATTTGGGATTCTGGCCAGCGATCGGGATGAATGTCGCAGCAGTCGGAACAGCAATCTCTTTTGCTAAATTCATCTTTCTACCTCGTGGCGGACAAACAGCAGTCAAACCCGGTTTTTGGCCTGCGGTGTTGCTGTTGCTAGCTGGGCTGATTGGAGCCAATGCTTTTGATGTTCAGGCTTATACGCTGGACAATATGCTTAAGGCGATCGCCATCATCGGCGTTGGTTGGTTGGCCTATTTTCTAATTTTTCAACGCACGGCAATCAAACTGCCACGTATGCTTGAACAATTCGATCATTTGGTCGGTTTTATGAGCTTGATTTCGCTCCTACTATTCTGGATGGCATTACCAAAATGATTGGACAGCTAATATTAAGACTGACGATCTGGTTTCTACTTACTGCCGATTTTAGTTTGGCAAATATTGCGATCGGCATCATCATTGCTGCCCTGTTGCCGCGCAGCTACGCACCCTCGGAACCTTTGAGGGAATGGTTGGGGGTGTTGGGTAAAATCTTCATGGCGATTCCGGTAGCTTATATAGAAGCTTTTGAACTTATCTTCCGTCCCCATAGACACGAAGATGTGATCATGGAAAAAGTGCCAAACCATCGATCGCCCCTGCTGATCTTCCTAGATGTATTGCTGATCACTTTTACACCTAAGACAATTGTGGTGAAATATCACGAAGAGGGTTTTTACGAAGTACACCGAGTGCGGCGGACATCAAACACGTAGCTAAACTTTGTTTGTGAAGGATTTAACCGCTCTTGACGCACAGTCAGAGAAGAGAAGAGAAGAGAGAAATGAATAATTCCGATTTAGCTAAGTAAGAAAAAGCAGGAGTGCACACAATTGAACAACTTAAACAACTTGATTTTAATTGCCATGATTCTGGCTCTGCTCATACCCATGTACGAGGTATGGAAAGATCATGATATCTGGCAGACAATGTTGGCGTTTGCCAGCATTTCGACCAAGGCGGCAATCATCGCTCTCGTCATATCCGTCTGGCGCGATGATTGGATGATCGGTGTGGTGGCGGCGATTATCCTCAGTGTGGGTAATGCTGGATTGATGTTGTTGGCACAAATAATCAAACGTATCACTGAAGCATGATCGTAATAGATGTATTGAGCTATACCTGCATCGGTATAGGGATTTTTTTCTGGTTTTGGGGTAGTTCTTTCCTGCTGGGCAAGCGATCGGTTTTATATAAACTGCACAGTCTTTCGGTAGCAGATACGCTGGGTTCGATCGCGATCGTCGTCGGATTGCTGCTGAAAATACCCAATAAATGGCCCCTGCTGATTCTGGCGATCATTTGCTTAGCAATCTGGAACACAATGCTGGGATATGTGTTGGCCTATTGTTCCAAAACAGGGAGTGACTATGAACGATAATAGCTACATTTATGTCCTCGTCGCTCTGCTACCCTTAGCTGCTGGTATGGTGGTATTTCAGGTCAATCCATACCACGCATTGCTGCTGCGGGGGGTATTGGGAGCGATCGCCGCCTTGGTGTATACAATTTTAGGCGCGGGGGATGTGGGCTTGACCGAAGCCTTGATGGGCACCCTGCTCGCGATTACACTTTATGCAGTGACGGTGCGTTCATCCCTCGTGCTGCGTCTGGGTGTAATCGAAGAGGGGACAGAGGGCGATGCTATACCAAACGACAAAACCGCATGCGAGCATTCTAAACAAAGCTTGTACGATCGCATGACAGAGGGCGATGCTATACCAAACGACAAAACCGCAGGTCATTTTAAGCAACTGATAGATGACATCCGCACAGTTTTTGAGAAACGCCATATGCGCCTGGAACTGGTTCCCTATGCGAGTGCACAGGCATTGCAGCGGGCGCTGATGGAAAAAGAAGTTCATGCAGCTTGTTCCCCAGAAGACCAACTAGAACACAGGGGCGAAGCGCAACTTTATAACACCGCAATCAGAGTTCGGCGTGTCTACGACATCATGCAAACCGAACTTTCATCACCAGGGACAACCCTAACCTATGTAAATACACCAGACGCAGAGGAAAAGCATTGATGAAGTGGGTTTACTTTTTATCAGGGATAGCGCTGTTTGTCAAAATGCTGCTAATCGCCAATCCAATAATGGACTCATCGCTGCAAAGTTCGATCGTCGAATTGGTTGTTCAAGATAGTGGAGTACCCAATGCGGTTTCCGGTATCATTTTGCGAAATCGGCTGTACGACACGATCTTTGAAGTTGTGGTATTTACGATCGCCATCTTGGGTGCAAGTTTTATGCTAGCAAATGAACAGCCGTCCTGCGCCATATATCAGTTTACCGATCAACCATCGATTATTTTGGCGCGATTGGGAGCGACGATGGCCGCCTTGGTGGGTATCGAACTAGCAATTCGCGGGCATTTAAGTCCAGGCGGTGGTTTTGCCGCGGGTGTAGCGGGGGGAACTGCGATCGGCTTGGTGGCGATTACCTCATCACCGCAGTGGATGCAAGAAATCTACCAGCGCTGGCACGCCGCGACTTTGGAGAAAGTTTCGGTACTTGTTTTCATTGTATTGTCCGTTATCACTCTGTCAGGATATGAGTTACCGCACGGAGAATTAGGCACACTTTTCAGCGGTGGCATTCTCCCCTTGCTCAATATCCTGGTTGCAGTCAAAGTCGCATTAGGATCGTGGGCGGTGCTGTTGGTGTTTATTCGCTATCGCGGATTGCTATGACAAATGTTCCGATCTCAAATCCATTGACATCGAAATTATTCATCTCTCTCAATCTCTGACTCTGTGTCCTCTGTGTTCTCTGCGGTTTAATCATTCAGCAACAACCGTAAACGATATTTTACGTTTATAAGGCTTACGCACCGGTAGTCAGAAACCGGGTTTTTTTGCGAAAATACTTTGTTACACCCGCAGAATTTGCCAAAAACCTGGTTTCTTTGCTTTTGGTGAGTAATTCCTGTGTACTCATCTGCGTTTATCAGCTTGCATCAGCGGTTACAAATTCCCAATCTGCCAGCAATGCCAGATTCAGACAATTTAAAATGCTGGATTTGATCGGGCGCTTTTCATCCCAAAATACCATCGATGAATAAAAGTTAATTGCTGGCGATGAATTTAAAAGCTCAAAAGTTTGACGTGCAACTCTCTCGCTGTCAAAGCTGAGAAAGTAAACAGTATCATCAAAAATCGCAGGTTTATTAGCTATTTCACCGATCAACCTAAAATCCAATTTTTTATAAAGTCCGCAAATTGCTATCTTCCAAAATTTGAAGCTATAATCGCCAACCCCAAAAATAGAAAAGCGAGGATTGTGCTGATAAATTTTGCTTTTGCGATTGTCTAGATATTGTCCCCACTCCTGCAGATAGCGCCAGGTTTTAGGAGCTATCTGGCTGATAGGTTCGGTTGGCTCGCCAATAAATTTTTGAGTTACTAAAATATAGCGGTTTGTGCGATTAAGTCGATTTTGAGCAACATCCGATCCTTTAAGTAGCGGAAATAGATAAGTTTCCTCAAGCTCGACAGCTTCCCCAAATCCATTGACAAACAAATTATCAATTTTCCGAAACTCCATCACATTCGAGCAGTCATGTTTAACGCCCGATCGCCATTTTGCCCCTGAATTCACCGCATATAAATTACTCAATTTATTGAAAGAATCTATATCTTTAACCAGGAGATTGTTGTGATATCCGATTCGATTGCCGTCAGAACTTTCTAAACTGCTAAATACATCGCAGAAGTAGTTTTGTGAGCTTGAGTCAAACTTGCAGTATAACAGACAGGCATCAACATTTGCATCAAAATACTTTTTAGCATCTATTTTGTAAGTTGCACAGCTAGCGAGATTAAGTTTTTTTGAATGAATGTAACTCAATAACTTTCTGGCAACGGAAGTCTTGCAAAGCATGGCCAGAGTGGCGTCACGATTTTGCAAACATTGTATCGCATGGATCAGCATCCATTCTGAGATATCGAAGTTACTTTTACCTGTTAGTGAATCTAAGCCAGTGTGCTTTTGAAAATTACTTTTTTTCGGCAAGTTTTCACTGCCAATAGTTCCTTGTTGTGAGTTTGTTACCCAAGGAAAGTTGCCAAGTACCAGCACCCTATGATTAAATGGGTTGATTAATGATGTCCAGTCAAACTCAAAAAAATCTCCGTGCTTAACCTCACATCTTTCATCCTGTAACAATTCATGCTTAGCTCTTAATTCTCTTAAATAACTTTGATTGATTTCAACCCCGATAATCTTGCTGGCGGATGGAAACGAATTTGCAGCAGCTTTAATGAAATTACCTATCCCGCAAGTTGGCTCAATGATGACTTTGGGGTTAACATTAAGTTCTATCAATTTCCGACACACCATCTCGGCTAATTCCAGCGGTGTCTGAAAATCCCCGTATTCTAGTTTTGTTTGGCGATCGTTGGAACTCATCGTTTAGATTTATAAACTGCGATAACGCCTTCCTGTTGTCCGGCACGCTCAATGACTCTTCCATACTGAAGTCGCCATTGTAACGCATTAGAAATGGTTAAAAAACCTTGCAAGGGTGGGTTTCTCAGTATTTCGTCGGCAATGTTACCTGCTTCAATTTCGTCAACAGGTAAATTTTTGTCAAACATGAAAGCAAGCAAATCATCTTTATTGCCTTCGTTGTCTAAAATATTGCGAATTCCACGGGTCATTTGAAAATCTGCGGTTCTTTCGGCACTCACGTAAATTGTATGCAAAATATTCAGGGTTGCAATTCGGAGCGTACTGTTGTCTGTCTTTTCGTAAACAAAGATAATCAGTGAATATCCCAGCCCAAAAATCTTTTGCCTTGCAGATTTGAAAGGACATGACGACTGCGGTTGCCTAATGCTTGTTACCTTCACGTCAACCAATAGCCCAGGAAAATCGATGCCGCTGGCTGAATTACCATCTATAAATTCATACTGCTGCTTAAGATAGAGTCTAAACTTTTGCTCCAAATATGTCCCCACAGCCTTTCCGTCTGTGATGCCGTAAAGCAAAGGTTCCGGGTGTTGAGACTCGGCGGCTGAAAATATTGCCGCCTCAGAACAAAGAATTTCTACGGTCAGAGTCGTCATTTTGATGAACCACCAGATTTTTAATTTCCTGACCAACTAAACAGTATCATTAAAGGTCGCCGATTTATTAGCTATTTCACTAACTGCATTCTTTGCATTTGGAATGAGCATAGAAAAGCTGATACGAATAAGCAGCCCTCAGTTTATCTCGAAATTTGTGATGCAGGCTGACTTTCGGCAAATTGAACTATTGAACTTTCGGTGTCTGAAAATCCCCGTATTCTAGTAATGAAACATCTGTTATAATCGGGTGAATTGTGATTGAGGTGTGGGATGGAAGTTCGGTTGGCGCACATGGATGATTTGGATGAGGTGACGCGGTTGTTCGATCGCTATCGCATCTTTTACGGTCAGGTTTCGGATCTTGATGCAGCCCGTCAGTTTATCCAAATGCGTTTCCAACAGGGTGACTCAACAATATTGATTGCGTTGGATGAACTTCGGAGTGTGGGTTTTACTCAGCTTTATCCGAGTTTTTCGTCATTTTCAATGAAACGACTTTGGATTTTGAATGATTTGTTTGTTGAAGAAACGGCTCGCCGGCAAGGTGTTGGGACACAATTAATGCAAGCGGCGGAAACCTTTGCACGTCAAACGGGTGCCGTGAGAATTGCATTATGTACGCAAATGACCAATCAAAGCGCGCAATCACTTTACGAATCTCGTGGGTATGTCAAAGATGAGGTGTTCTATCATTACTCACTCCCGTTGTAATTCATGTATATTGCTAAATCGGTGCGATCGACTATCATCAGTGCGATCGCTCATATCTTCCGTGTCGTGCTCTTCCAATTTTTACCAGCGAGGCAGAGCCTCTGGACATCGGTTCCCAGGCAGAGCCTAGGAATCAGTTAAAGTTCGCAAAAAAATAGAGGGCGAGTTTCACATAAAACTTAACCCCAAAAGTCAAATTTTATGATGTAAACCCGCCCTCGCAAAACTCCCTTAATAAGCGTCTTGCAATTCGTAGAAATCAGGGGAAATGTAATCTTTCCGCAGTGGCCAGCCTACCCAATCTTCATTCATCAAAATCCGTTTCAGATTCGGATGTCCTTCGTAGACAATGCCGTACATATCGTAGGATTCCCGCTCTTGAAAGTCGGCTGCTTTCCAAATCCAGTAGACTGATGGCACTCTGGGATCTTCGCGGGGTACGAATACTTTGACGCGGACTTCTTCAGGCTTGGAAGCATTATCTGTCAGCTTAGCCAAGTGGTAGACGCTGACTAAATCTTGTCCCGGCCCTTGGTCGTAGGCGCACTGGCACTGCATATAATTAAACCCGTAGGCATACAGTGCTGTTGACATCGGAATTAAGAAGTCTCGATCGACCTTTAATATCTCCACGCCCAAATTATCGGCCGCTAAAGCTTCGTGTTCAAAGCCATTCTGAGTCAACCACTGGGAAACCTTCCCGGCTTCAACAATCGCAGATTCTTGATCAGCCACGGTTTACCTCCTGTTTTTGTCCTGCAAGCAGGGCCGGCGGTACTGGCATTCCCATTGCTTCCGTCAATTCCTTCGGCGGTGCTATCCGGCCTGGAATAGACAAGTATTTGCCGTCCAAGATGTCGGCTACTACTTTCATTTTGTGGGGTCTGGTGTAGTAGCGGTGGGTTGGCAGCAAATTGGCCCGTTCTTGCATGGAATTGTTGGCGATTTTTTTCCGCAGTTTGATAATTGCGTCAATAATCGCTTCTGGGCGGGGGGGACAGCCGGGGATGTACACGTCTACAGGAATCAGTTTGTCAACGCCTCTGACTGCTGTGGTGGAGTCCATGCTGAACATTCCGCCCGTGATGGTGCAAGCGCCCATCGCGATCACGTATTTGGGTTCCGGCATTTGTTCGTACAGCCGCACCAAGATGGGGGCGTACTTCATGGTAATTGTGCCGGCGGTGATGATCAGGTCGGCTTGCCGGGGGCTCGATCGCGGTACTAGACCGAATCTGTCGAAGTCAAAGCGCGATCCGATCAAAGCTGCAAATTCAATGAAGCAGCAGGCTGTGCCGAAAAGCAGCGGCCACAGGCTGGAAAGTCTCGCCCAATTGTAGAGGTCATCCACTGTTGTCAGGATGACGTTCTCGGAGAGTTGGGATGTGACTTCGGGGCGCTCGACTGGGTTGACAAGTTGCGCTTTTTGTGTTGTGTCAGAACTTAAGACCATTCCAAGGCTCCTTTGCGCCATGCGTAAACAAGAGCAATAACGAGAATTGTGATAAAAAACAAGGCTTCAATAAAAGCCAAAAGTCCTAGCTGGTTGAAAGCAACCGCCCAAGGATAGAGGAAGACGGTCTCTACGTCGAAGATGACGAAGACCAGAGCGAACATATAATATCGGATGTTGAACTGAATCCAGGCTCCGCCGATCGGCTCGACGCCAGATTCGTAGGTAGTGCGTCGGTCGTAGGGACGACTTTTGGGCCGCAGAACCTTAGACGCCGTGAGGGCGAGGATAGGGACTAGGCTGGAAATTAGCAGGAAGCCTAAGAAATACTCGTAGCCGCTAAGTGCAAACACAGTGAATAATTACTGCCTCGGTGAAAGGGTTCTGTAACTTGTCTGTTACATTATATAGATTTTGGGTAGCTAAAATTACGAGTTGGTTGAGATTAATCATCCATCTTCTGCAATAATTTTTAATGTATATTCTAATATTGTAACTGCCTGTGGAAGACGGGCGGCTGCCTGTGGACGCTAAGTAAGACCATCATCGACGCTTTGTGTCGAACACCCTTGTGGTGTCCCTAACGTGGCATCGGCGGTTGAGACGGGAAACCTCGAAGACGAATAAGACCGTCCTAATATGAGTTTTAGTTGGAAGCCCCAACTATAACGAAGTTTAGTTGAGGTACTTCACGATTAGCTGACCCATAATTTTGGATTTATGAGCGATCGAGCCACGGAGACTAATACCCTCGATCGGCACGAGTGCCGAGCCTGCGGCTACGTCTACAATCCTAAAAAAGGCGATCCTAAAAATGCAATTGCCCCTGGCACTGCTTTTACAGATGTGACCCCGACTTGGGTGTGTCCCGTTTGCGGGGCGCGCAAATCGGTGTTTCAAAATCTCGGTCAGATGGAAGGGGTGTCTGGATTTAAGGCAAATCAGCGCTACGGTGTCGGTGTCAACGGCATGACCGAAGGTCAGAAAAGTTTGCTGATTTTTGGCGGCTTGGTCGTTGGTTTCTTGTTTTTACTTAGTATGTATGGTTTGCAGTAAAACGATTGTGAGATTTTGGCAACGAATTGTAATGTTATTGGCCGCTGCGCTCATCTGTACGAGTTGCAGCACGATCGGTGCTGTGAGTTACAACCCCTGGCAAGTGATTTCCTTGCCGACGGAAGCTAATTTGCAGGATATTGCCTTTACGGGCAATCCTCAACACGGCTGGGTTGTTGGTTCTGAGGCGACTCTGCTCGAAACGATGGACGGCGGCACTAGCTGGAAGTCTGTAGGACTGGATATCGACGATTCGAGGTCGCGTTTTGCGTCGGTGAGTTTTTCGGGTTCCGAAGGCTGGATTGTCGGCCAGCCTTCTGTTTTGCTCCACACGAACGATGAGGGCAAGTCTTGGACGCGGATTGCTTTGAGCAGTCAGTTGCCAGGTTCTCCGAGTACGATCGCAGCATTGGGCCCGAATTCCGCCGAGATGACGACCGATGTCGGGGCGATTTACCGCACTTCGGACGGCGGCAAAAATTGGAAAGCTGTCGTGCAGGATTCTTTTGGGGTAGTTCGCAATATCAACCGTTCTGAAGACGGGCAGTATGTTGCGGTTTCCTCGAAGGGAAATTTCTACTCGGTGTGGAAACCCGGACAACAAGCTTGGGAACCTCACAACCGCAATAGTTCTCGCCGCCTGCAAAATATGGGCTTTACCAAGGACGGGCGTTTGTGGATGCTCGCCCGCGGCGGTCAGATTCAGTTTAGTGACCCGTCCAATCCTGAAGGTTGGGGAAAACCGTTTTTTCCCGATCGCAAGGCGAGTTGGGGTTTGCTGGACATGGCTTACCGGACTGATAATGAAATTTGGGTAGCCGGCGGCGGCGGCAATTTGCTGTGCAGTTTGGACGGCGGGAAAACTTGGCAAAAAGACCGCGAAGTTGAAGATGTTCCGGCTAATTTTTACAGGATTGTCTTTATGGGCCCCGATCGCGGATTTGTGATCGGCGCGAGCGGTACTTTACTTAAATATCAAGGTTCAGCGCAAGCTGCTTGATAGTAGAATAGTAATAGAGATTGTCTGTCAATTTGTTGTTGAAAGGAGGATTCTAAATGGCTGGTACAACTGGAGAACGTCCGTTTGGGGACATTATTACAAGTATCCGTTATTGGGTAATTCACAGCATCACCATTCCGGCTTTGTTTATTGCTGGATGGCTGTTTGTGCAAACGGGTTTGGCTTACGATGCTTTCGGAACTCCTCGCCCTAACCAATATTTCACACCGCAGCGAGAAGAAGTGCCGATTATCTCGGATCGCTTTGAAGCTAAGAAACAAGTAGATCAGTTCATTGCCAAGTAATTTAACAAGGATTTGGAAAAATGACGAGCAGAACCCCAAATAATGAGCCAATTTCGTATCCGATTTTTACGGTGCGCTGGTTGGCAGTTCATACTTTAGGTGTCCCAACAATTTTCTTTTTGGGCGCGATCGCAGCAATGCAATTTATTCAACGATAGGAGTTTACAATGCCTGAGCGCCTTCCTAATCCCAACGAGCAGCCTGTTGAGTTAAACCGGACTTCTTTGTATTTGGGTTTGTTGCTGATTTTTACTCTGGGTATTTTGTTTTCCAGTTATTTCTTTAACTAACTGGTGCCCCAGTTTGCTTTCGATAGTTCGCTCGAATGTGTTTAGCTGTAAATTAGTGAGGTGATGGCTATGTTTAGTGAAAGTGGCAGAATTCCTTTGTGGCTGGTAGCTACTGTCGCTGGTCTCGGTGTTCTGAGCATTGTGAGTCTTTTCTTCTACGGTGCTTATGCCGGTTTGGGTTCTTCGATGTAAGGAGAATTAAGCTGATTTTCGGCTTTTAACCCCCCTTGAAAAAGGGGGGTTTTAATTATGCAAAGTGTGTTGGTAAATCAGGGATAAATGTTATCGAAAGTGCAATACGCTTGGGTTAAAACTGTTTATTCCCCGGAGATCCCCCTCGCATCCCCCTTAAGAAGGGGGACTTTGAGTAAGTTCTTGTCCCCCCCTTATTAAGGGGGGTTAGGCAGGGTGGATTAATTGTCCCCAAGTAAATTATAATAGTCGAGCGCGAGCGGACTCGATTCGCTCGCGCTCGACTATCCTACAGAGTGCATCAACAATGAATTTAATTGAAGCAATTAAATCAGTACCTGACCACCGACATCCGAGGGGAATTAGGCATCCCTTATGGCTGATACTCATGATAATTTTATTGGGCAGTTGTACGGGATATTGGGGATATAAGCCCTTAGCTGAATTTACGAAAAATCATCGCTCAACTCTGATAAAACTCTTTAACCTCCCACCAGATATTCGTTTTCCATGCGACTCAACTTTTAGAAACATCATTCTCTCATTAGATTTTGAGGTAATTGCCGTCCTTTTTAATATATGGGCAGGGCAGACATTACCGAGCACGCCAGGAGAATTGATGGCAATTGATGGTAAAAGTATCAATTGCCACAAGTGTTGGGGGTAATAGTTCTTACCAAAATTTTGTGAGCCTGGTTTCTGTGTACAGTCACAATCGCGGGTGGGTAGTCCGACATAAAGTCATGGAAAATCAGCAGCGAAGTGAAATCGAAGCTGTGGAGGAACTCGTGCAAGAACTTGCGGGTTCTCAAGTAGTAATTACTGCTGATGCACTGCACACTCAAAAAAAAACTATTCAGTTAATTATTGATGGAGGTAATGACTACATAATTACTCTCAAAAAAAATCAATCTAGTCTGTTTAAAATGGCTCAAAAATTGGTCGAATCTGTGGGTGCGAGCGATTCAGCTCAAACCTCAGAACGCTTGCATGGCCGCACCACAACTCGCTCTACTACAATTTATCCCGTATCTACTCAGTTATTACCAGCGTGGGCTGGTGTCAAACATATAATTGCTATCAAAAGAACTGGCAGTAGGTGGGAAGGCAAAAAAAGTCGTCGTCGGTTAGTTGATTTCCATGAAACGCATTATTATTTAAGTAGTAAGGATTGGTCGGCAAGCCAATTTGCGTCGGCAATTCGAGGACATTGGTTAATAGAGAATCGGCTGCATTGGGTTAAAGATGTGACGTTAAATGAGGATAACTGCATCCATCGAGGTGGCAATGCACCTGCGAACTGGGCAATGGTCAGACAATTTTTACTATCTCTAGCTCGGATGCTCGGTACAAATACACTTCCTGAAGCTTTAAGATTTATGGCCAATCAACTTGAATATGTTAGCGAATTACTTTTCGGTTTATCTCATCAAGACAAACCAATTAAATCTGGCGCGTGCTCGTCAGCAAATAGCCTTGCCCCACTGGTTTACTGTTTTGACAATTAATCCACCCTGCTTTTTAAGGGGGGCTAGGGGGGATCGGGCTTAACTGAATCGTATTGATTGAAAGTGTGGATTTTTTAGCAGGTTTATGATAATTTAATTTTCTGGTGAGAGCGAGATTTTTGGTGGCTAGATGGAGATTTGCTCAAGAAACTGCTCGCCTTGCGGGTTCACCAATAACCCCCAAATCGATCGCCACTAGCCGATGATCGCCTCCTTCTGTGGGGCCGATCGTGAAAATAGCCAAAAGTTGCGAGTAGAATGGTGCAAGAGCCGATCGCTCGATCGTAGTGCACAGCGAAATATGACCCCACCGCCGCCGCCCCGCAAACCTCAAACCGTCTTGGGTGCGATTACCCAAGCAGTCCAGACTATTGCCAAGGTTAATTTTAACCAGCTAGCGCTGAAACCGAACGCCAAAGTACCCGAATTGTGGGTACAGGATGCGGGTGCAGCTAAAGCTGAGGTTTATCCGCTGTTGGGCGATCGATATTTATTAGGTCGATCGTCCAAATCTTCTGATATTGTGGTTCGCAATCCTGTTGTCAGTCACGTGCACTTATCCCTGTCGCGGGATACTCGGCGGCGGACTCCTTTTGTCATCAAAGATGAAGACTCCACAAACGGCATTTACAATGGCAAAAGGCGAGTTAAAAGTATGTCCCTGCGTCACGGAGACGTGTTCACTTTAGGGCCACCGGAACTAGCCGCCGCTGTTAGAATTCAATTCGTATATCCGCCGCCTTGGTATTTGGAACTGGTGCGTTACAGCTTTTACGGCGTCAGCGGCATCACCGCTTTGATTGCTGTGTTGGTAGGCATGGAATCGACAAAGTTTCAAGTGCGGCCTCTACCGAGAAGTATCAATGGCCCCGTGATTGTTTACGCCCGCGACGGGCAAACTCCCCTGCGTCCTCCTCAGAATAACGCTCACTTAGAATTAAAGAAATTGCAGGATTTTTCGCCTTATTTATCCAAGGCGGTACTTGCTTCAGAAGACAGCCGCTACAATTGGCATTTGGGGGTAGATCCGCTTGGGGTTTTGCGAGCACTTTTAACTAATGTTCGGGGGGGCGGAATTCGCGAAGGCGGTAGCACTCTGACGCAGCAGTTAGCGAGGAGTTTGTTTCGAGATTATGTGGGAACTCAAGATTCGGCGGGACGCAAGTTACGGGAAGCTGTAGTGGCTTTTAAACTGGAGAGTTATTACAGTAAAGATGAGCTGTTGCTGACTTATTTGAATCGGGTGTTTTTGGGAATTGACCTTTACGGTTTTGAGGATGCGTCTCGGTTTTATTTTGGCAAGTCGGCGAAGGATTTAACTTTGTCAGAGGCGGCAACTTTGGCGGGAATTTTGCCGGCTCCCAACAGTTTTAATCCGATTCAAAATTATCAGTTGGCGGTGCAGTATCGCGATCGAGTGATCGAACGAATGCGCGCTCTGGGGACGGTTTCTCAGGAAGAAGCCGATCGCGCGAGGCGATCGCGAATTGAGATAAATCCGAAAGCTCGCGAATTTCTGCAAAGTACGATCGCTCCTTATTTCTACAGTTATGTATTTGACGAATTGGAATTTTTGCTGGGGGAGCAGTTAGCCAGAGAAGGCAATTTTATTGTAGAAACAGGTTTGAATCCCGGTCTGCAAAAAGTGGCTGAAGCTTCCCTCAAAAATGCTGTAGAAAATGAGGGAGCCAGTGCAGGTTTCTCTCAAGGAGCCGTGGTAACTCTCAACTCTGCAACCGGAGAAGTCTTAGCTTTAGTTGGGGGTGTAGATTATTTGCAAAGTCAGTTTAATCGGGCTACCCAAGCTTTGAGACAGCCCGGTTCTACATTTAAGATTTTCACCTATGCAGCAGCCCTGGAACGGGGAATATCAGCCGATAAAACTTATTCTTGCGCTCCCCTTTCCTGGGGAGGACAAAGTTATAGTGGTTGCGAAAGAACCAGCGGCAGTGCGGATATGTATCGCGGCTTGGCATTGTCGGAAAATGGAATTGCTTTGAGAGTAGCACAGGATGTCGGTTTAGACAATGTGGTGCAAATGGCCAGACGTTTGGGGATTACATCTGAACTGCGTTCTAACCCAGGCTTAGTATTAGGTGAAAGTGAAGTTAATGTGTTGCAATTAACGGGTGCTTTCGGGGTTTTGGCCAATCGGGGTTTAGGAAATCGCCCCCACGTAATTAAGCGAATTATTGACAGCAGCGATTGCAAAGATCGAAATGATTTTAACAGTTGCCGGGTGATTTATGAGTATCAAAAAGATGGCGTTGCCAATCGGCAGTTAGTTTCTGAAGCGGTAGCGGATACGATGACTGATATGCTGCAAGGTGTGGTGCGGGGAGGTACGGGTAGCAGTGCTGCTTTGGGGTTGGGAGAAGCTGGAAAAACAGGCACGACTAATGATAATAGAGATTTGTGGTTTGTCGGTTATATTCCGAGTCAGCAACTGGTGACAGGAGTTTGGTTGGGAAATGATGATAATTCTCCGACTGGGGGAGGTAGTGCCAATGCCGCTCAGTTGTGGGGGGAGTATATGCGGCAGGTGGCGCGTTGAAATCATCAGCATAGACGCATCAAAAGTAGTAAGTAAGGTGCGCCGTGCGTACCCTACGAGGATTTAGGGGCAATTTCTGCGCTTATTCTACAGTCTGAGAAACTGGCCGACAGCCAGACAATATTGAGTGCAAATTGACAACATTTCCGATTACTGCGATCGCAGGTGCTGCAAATCCGGCAGCCTCAACTTGCTCTACAATTGTACCCAAAGTTCCGATCAATTCTTCTTGTTCCGGCCGCGTTCCCCAGCGCACTAACGCTATGGGTGTTTCTGCACTCAATTGGGCTGCTGTTAACTGACCGATAATGTAAGGCAAATTGTGGATTCCCATGTATACTACAATGGTTTCCGAGCCGCGAGCGATCGCCTGCCAATTTACCTCCGGTCGATATTTTCCCGCTGATTCGTGACCGGTGACAAAAGTGACAGAGGAACTGTACGATCGATGTGTTAAAGGAATTCCCGCATAAGCCGGGGCCGCAATCCCAGAAGTTACGCCGGGGACGACTTCTACCGACACTCCAGCTTTTACCAACTCTTCCATTTCTTCGCCGCCGCGACCGAAGATAAACGGATCGCCGCCTTTGAGACGAACTACGATCGCATTATCTCCAGCTTTTTCTATCATTAGCTGAGTTGTTTCATCTTGCATTAACGAGTGGCGGCCTTTGCGTTTTCCGGCATCAATTCGTTCTGCTTGGGGGTTGATTGCTGCCAAAATTTGAGGGCTGACTAAAGCGTCATAAATCACCACATCCGCACACTCTAACAGAGCTTTTCCCTTCAAGGTCATCAAACCTGGATCTCCGGGCCCCGCACCTACTAAATACACTTTTCCTAAAGACATTTTTCTTGCTTCCTTTACCTCTTCTGTGCCACTGCGGTTCATTTTTGAATTAAATCCCCAATTAAGTCTGCTAATTCTACACTTGCGCCTAGAGGATTTGCGAGATGAAGTTCCGCCGCAGGAAATTGCTGCTTTAGCTGTGCGACATTTTTGGCGATCGCATCTGTAATTCCTCCATTAAATAAGAAGTATGGCACAATCCCTATTTGCTGCTGTCCACCACGAACCAAACTGTCAATTTGCTCTTCCAAACTCGGCTTTACCGACCAATAAGCTGTCTGTGCACCGAGTTTGCTGGCGATTTGCTCAACAATCGAGTTACCTCCGGGGCGACGGCTGCCGTGAGATAATAAAATCCATTTTGGCAATAGCAGATTGGGGAGAAAACTCACCTCTTGCATCTGACTTTTTACCAATTGTGTTAAGCCTGCTTCCTGGGAACCTAAATGCGGGCGCAATTCAATTTTTAGCTTGTCACCAAAAGTTTTTTGGGCAATTTCCACCTCTGCCGGTATGTCTTCGGCGACGTGAACTCCCGGCAATAAAAATACAGGCAGTATTTGCAATTGTGTCACTCCCAGCGACAGGGTACGATCGCCAAAACTGCAAATTTGTTCGTGCAGCGGTGCGGGCCCGAGTTCTAAGGTGGCGGTTGCTACTGCGGGGAACGAGTCAGCCAAATTTTGAGACAGCAGTTGACCTAGGTTTTCCAAAGCTAGTTGGGGTCTGGGGTCACGGCTGCCGTGAGAAACTAATAAATAGGTCGATCGCAATTTCAATATAGATTAAATGTTAATGTTCGATCCGGATTTCAAATAATTATAACACCGTAAGGCGCGGGACTTAAAAATTACTCAAC
Source organism: Microcoleus sp. LAD1_D5 (assembly GCF_036702115.1). NCBI lineage: Bacteria > Bacillati > Cyanobacteriota > Cyanophyceae > Oscillatoriales > Microcoleaceae > Microcoleus > Microcoleus sp. LAD1_D5. Next base: position 50,484 of record NZ_JAUBSA010000026.1, read on the forward strand.
ACAAAAGTTCGATATCCTAGGGTGCGCGGCTTAAAAATTACTCAACACTGGGCTTAAATTTTCTAAGCCGCACACCTTACAAAAGAAGGTGCGCGGCTTAAAAATTACTTAACACTGAGCTTAAATCTTCACTCGCCACCCAGGTTACACAAATCTCAAATTAAGCTTTGGGAGCGGGATCGGCAATGTATTGGAAAGTAGGTTCCGAGTTCCAAGGGCCGCGTTCATCCTTGCCATTTGTGGACAAGTTAAAGTAGAGATCCACTGTGGAATCTGGCGGAATATTGCCGAACATTGGATCGGTGAGTTTGCCAAGCGATTCCAGAGCTTTCATGAACATTTGAGTGTGAGAAATTTCGCGAGTCAGCAGAAACTGCAGCGTCTTTTTCGTTCCCATATCCGGTGCGAGTTTAATCAACTCTTCGTAGGTTTGGCGAGCTCCTCCTTCCGCAGCGATATTAGCGCGCAAATCGCGCACTACCTCCCCGCCTTCGTTGATATAAGCTGCCGTCCAAGCTTGACCTTGGCTGTCTAACAAGTGTGGGCCTACGCCGCGCACCGCAAACAAAGTGCTTTTATAAGCTTCTGTTTGGTCAGAGTTTTTGGTGTGCATTTCGATGAGTTGGCCCACCATTTCTAAGTGGCTGAATTCTTCTATTGCAATATCTTGGAGCATATCCTTAATCCCTGCATCTTCACAGTGAAAGGACTGCACCCAGTATTGCAGAGCTGCTGTCAGTTCTCCGGTTGCTCCGCCAAACTGTTCTAGCAGCAATTGGGCAAAACGGGGGTTGGCTTCGTCTACAGTCACCGCAGCCATTAATTGCTTTTTGTGAAAAAACATGGATCGATACCTCTTTTTAATTCTATTGTTACAGTCTGAGGATTGCAGACTTGTACCTGTGTTCACCTTCACAATCCATTGTGCGACAAGCGATCGCACCGAGCCTCGGTCGATGGATACATCTCTCGCGACAAATTTCTCTGCTTTCAGGTAGAGTTTAAAGTTAAAATTTTAGCTAGTTAGTCGGTATAAATACTACAACTTACAAGCTGCATTATTGTCGCACTCGGTTAATTTTGCAGACAGGACATCGAGATGTCGCAGCCACTGAATGCCACCAACCCAACTGCGAGAGGGGAGGTGTCCGATTGGTGCTTGCTGACTAAATTTAATCTGCCCTAAAGTAGTAGCAGAATTGTAGGTTTGCCAGTTGACCCGATCGCAAAATCTGATATAGTCTCCCTTAACGCTTTCGTAAATCTGCTTTTGGACGCTGAAGCCAAACCGACCTTGACTGTAGTGCAGCCACAGGCGATCGACTGTTTGCAAATCTTCGCACGGTAGCTGGTAAATTTGGCTTATTTCTAGCTGAGTTCCCGGTTCCTGGGAAAGAGATTGACACATCAAGCCCCAAGTTTCGCGATCGGCTTCTTTCCACTTTTTGTTAGACAAAAAATCGCGCAGTTTGGTATAATCAACTCCCCGTGCAGAAATTAGGGTTGGATCGAGATTTGAAGTATGTGAAGTAACAGATAAGGAAAAATTTTCTGCACAATGGGCGGCGGCATTGGTTGGTAAAATTCGAGAATCAGGAGTTTGTAGTGCGCTGATATCGGTTGAGTTGTCGCTATTACCGAGAGCAGGAGTCATCGGTTTTTGGGGCGAAAGCAAATTTTGATGACGAATATCTAAAGCTGCTTGGATATCTTGCAAAACTTCCGCAGCAAAACTGTACCGCTGATTGAGAGGAGTTTGCAGCAATTTATCTAAAATTTCGCCTAACTCATCGCTAATACTCGTAGCTTTGGGGAGAAACTCGCGCCACCACCAGCGCTCGTTGTTGCAGTCGTACATATCCAAGGGAGGAACTTGCGTCATTAGGCGAATGCAAGTAACACCTAAACTGTAAAGGTCGCTAGCAGGAAATACTTTGCCGCGCATTTGTTCGGGAGCTACATAATCTTGACTACCAATGAGCGTTGCTGGACGAAGCATGGCTGAATCAGTCAGCAGTTTGGCAATGCCGAAATCGATCAAGACGAGTTTGTTGTCCGATTGGCGGCGGATAATATTTTCTGGTTTGATGTCGCGGTGAATGACGCGCTTGTCATGGATAAATTGCAGCACTGGCAATAAGTCTTGCAGCAGTTGCCAAATTTGCTCTTCATCGTATACACTGTTGTCTAATTCTTGTTTAAGAGTCGATCCCCCTATAAACTCTTGAACTAAATAAATATGACCTTCTTGTTCAAAGCAGGCTAATAATGTAGGGATTTGCGGGTGTTTTCCGAGTTCGTCTAAACGGACGCCTTCTTGCCGAAATAATTCAACGGCTTTGTTAAAAATTTTGGGATCGCGGTCGTAAAAATAAAATTGCTTGACTGCACAGCGGGGTAGAGATGGGATGTCTTCATCAATTGCTAGGAAAGTTTTACCAAATCCGCCTCTACCTAAAAGTTCAATCGGGCGATATCGTTGTCTCAGCAACAGGTTAAAGCCGCAGTTTAAGCAAAATTGTGTGGCGTTGGAGTTATGAGGATTTTGACATTCTGGGTTGACACAGTAGCTCATATTGATTTTAGATTTTATATTGCGGACAAGACTTTTTTTAAAACGAACCGCGAAGACGCGAAGCTGCGCGAAGGAAGAGGGAAGAGAGAAGAGAGAGAAGAAGGATGGTTGATAACTCATGCAGTGCGGGATAAGCTGTCCCGCTTCTGGCGTTGTATTTTTCGGGCGGGCGGGAAACCCCACAAGCATTTCATCTGAGATGTTGCACCATTCTCAATAAGGCTTTTAGGGGCGGGCTAGAAGAGCCACCCTACAAGAAATTCATTCTTTGTGGAACAGGCATCTTGCCTGTTCTTGAGAATGGTGCCAGATGTGAGTTTTATCAAACTTGACTGTAAAATTTAGATGCGCCTGGGCTGATAAGGCTATTTTAATGCGCTAGATCGAATCGGGATGCTGCCAAAGCGGCCGAACCCAGGCCGCATGACTGCTGGGGGCGAGATAATTGCCGATCGCACACCCTGATCGCGCAGACCAAAAATTGTGCTAAACTCTTACTGTGCTGGGAATTTAAGGCACAATCGATCTGTCCGGTTCAGGGACGCTCAGAAATATTTCAAAATATTTTTGCCTTACCCCTAGACTTGTGCTGAGATCTGATGCTATAGTTAGAAACGTTATGGCGAGTGTAGCCAAGTGGTTAAGGCAGTGGTTTGTGGTACCACCATTCGTGGGTTCAATTCCCATCATTCGCCCTTTTAATTCTGAACTGTTTAATTCGATCGCCCGTCGCCTCTACGGTAACTTGCGATGGTCGTAGGGTGTGCATTGCACACCTTAATCTTTTTTGGGATGTCGCGGTTCTGTCGGCACAAGTTCCGATGTGCTAATCTTAAATCCAATCAAAAATCTAAAATCTAAAATCTAAAATCAAAATATGCCATCTTTAGTAGCAGAAGATTGGGGATATAAATTTAGTGGCGATCGCACGATTAATAAGTTTATTCGCGATGTTGAAGGGGAAGCGGCTTTAGCGAAATATTGCAATTGGGAATGCAAAGAACGTGCGGAAATTCTGATGTCGGAGATAGCTGGGAAATCGCACAATCTTTTCTACGTGCGCCGCCAAAAGGTAAATGAGAGATATTCCGAAGAAGAAATCTGGGAATTGCTGCTTGCTACGGATGGAGATGATTTTGAATTACCCCAATTGTTGCAAAAAGCCGATCGCACTTTGCGGTTATTAGCCACTGTACGTTGTGAAGACGGAATTGGCGGTTTAAAACTGCTGGATGCTGGTTTGGTGGCGGTTCCCAGAGGGAGGAAAGATGGGTATGCTTTGCCGGTTCAGTTGCGACTTTTGGCTAACAGTCGATCGCCAATTCCTGTAAAGTCGATCGCCCGCGTCCAACAAATGCCATTTTGGGACGACAGACACATACCGACTACCGAACAGCTAAAAGTTTGGCATACTTTTTTAAATGTTGAAAAACGCATCGCGGAAGCGCGTCAATTTTGCGTGCCTTTCCGAGGTCATAATTACGGTTCAGGCTTTAAAATCGTCACTTTTGAAATTGATCGTAATTCCGCAACTCTGGACGGTTACGAGGAAAATTCCTTAGAATTGGGCGACTTTCGCGAAAGGCTGAAAAAAGCCCGAAATGAAGAAATTATCCTGTTTGATTCGCCGCCCGGAAGCAGAAGCAGCCGAGATGGAGAGACATTAGGCAGCATCGCGGAAGTTGACTTTGAACATGGTAAATTACGCATTAAGTTAGATGTTGATTTAGGCGATCGCATGGCGGGCGGCAGATATCAAATGCCCAAACAAGGATTCTTGTATTTTGAGGCTGCGGGCGATATCAGTCAGATTGAACGCAAGAAAAAAGCTTTAAAAATGCTGACAGACGGCCGCGCTCAAAATCCCTATTTGAGTGAGTTTTTATTCGACTCTTCTCAGGCGAGAATGCCGGAAAAAATGATTAAATTGGATCGGGAAAACTTATTAAATCGTAATGCTAATGAGGATCAACTTGCCGCCGTAGAAACGGTGCTTTCGGCGCGGGATTTAATTTTGATTCAAGGCCCGCCGGGAACGGGCAAAACGACTGTGATTGCGGAGATTTGCTATCAAATTGCCCGTCAGGGTGGCAAAACGCTCATTGCTTCGCAAGCAAATTTGGCTGTAGACAATGCTTTGAGTCGGTTAGTTCACAATCCGGCGATTCGGGCTTTGCGGAAGGGAAAAGCTCATAAGGTGCAGGAAGAAGGGCAGCCGTTTTTAGAGGAAAATGCGATCGGCACTTGGCTGCAAAATACGGCGACTGACTGCGAAGAAAAGCTCTCGCAGCGCCTGACTAATGTCAAATCTTTGCGGCAGTTGGTGGCAGAATCCGAGCGATTTACCGCCTACTGTGCCGCAGAGAGAGATTTCTTTAATGAACTAAAACACCTGCACGACAGTAAAGCAAATATAGAGGAAAAATGCAGTCAGCAAGCAGCAGCTTATGAACAAATTTTAGCCGAAAAAAGCGAGATTGAATCGGTGGTTTTGGGGCTAGAGAATCTACTGGATGCGCCGCAAGTTAACTGGGAATCTCCAGAAGTAGCTGAGTTTATGCCCCGACTAAAACCATACTCAGAAGGCAATGTTTTAGTAGAAAACTTTATGGCAAATGTTCGGATTGCCACTAGCAATGCTACTCAAATTGGGTTCGATCGCCCTGCTTGCGGCGCGTTTGGGATTGCGGTTTGGCTGCAGGAAACTGTAGCAGCGCAAATATCGGAATTTAAGATAGCATTCGATCGCGCTGATGATGTTTGTCACGCTATGTCGGCGGTTGCAGAGTCGTTGCGGGTTTCCCGCCAGATGTCTGAGGCTTTGAATCAACTCGAATTGGGCGATCGGCAAAATCAGACACACCGCCACAATCTCGAACAGAAAATCAAGAATTTGGAACTGCGAAAAGCGGAAATTGCAGCCGTTGTCGTCGCCGTTGCACAGTGGATCGAGACGGCGGATACGGGGCTCTATGAAGTCGTGAAAACTTGCTGGGAAACGGGCGCAATGCTCACGGATGATATGGTAGAATTGCCCGCAGGATTGCTGAAAATTGCCCGATCGCTCAAATTGCCGATCGTGCCGCCCAAATGCAAAATCAATTTGCCCGATTTGGATCGGTTGCAAAAGGCGATATCCCACGAGGAAAGCGCAGGTTTTAAGGACTTACAAGGGCAACAGTTCCGGTTTAGCGAGTTTCTGCACCTAAATTTGAGTCAAACGCCGATCGTGCTCTCTGCGGGCGATCGTACACAGTGGCAGCAACTAGCCAAAGACTTCGCCAGCTATTCTCAAGTCAGCCAAAGTCAGCGCAAATTCATCATCGAAAAAGCCGCCACTTTCTTAGCTAGCATTCAACAATTTTACAGTCAATCCTTGCAGCCCAATCATATCCAGGCTACCTTCGATCGCCTAGTCAAAGAATTACTGCACAGTATCCTCGCCAATGCGCGTCAGTGCGTGGTTCCCCTGAAAACCGAAACCGAACAGCAGCTTATAAAACAGCAACAATTATTAGATAAAATCGGTCAAACCTTAAGCCAGCAGCAAATATCCGCCGCTAAACTTCAGGTAGAAACAGCGCAGCAAGAGGCAAACTTAAAAATTAGCGAAGTTACTAATTTGTTGCAAGCAATTGTCCAACAGCCAAACGTCCCTGAAAAGTTGCGGATTTTAGCCGAACAATATCTCGCCCAAAAATCGAATATTTGGGAGCAACCGCAGCAGTTTGTCAAGCAAGTTGAGGCTTGGAAAGCAAGCCTGATTCAGCTTGAAAAATCCATTGCTGACTTAGACCCTTTTGGGGTTTTGGAGACAATCAAAAAGACTCTTGACGAGCATTTATCTCCGCTGCAAACTGCGGCTGCAACTTCGCAGCAGCAACTCGCTCAACTACAAGCAGAATTGAGCGAAATTAATGCTCAACTGCAACAGCAGCAACCAACCGTAGCATTACTTGTTGAGAGAAATTGGTGGGAGTCAGCATGGCAAACTATCCCCACTCAATACCAGCCAGAAGTTCCGAATACAGGATTATTTACCGTAGCTTTTTTAAACAAAATTAAGCGTTTATTCAAAACTTGGCAGCGGAAATTAGAACAAGAAGAAACAGCACTCAATCGCTCTCAAAACTTTGTAACAGATTGGATTCAAAAACTCCGCAATCCATCAGAAAAAGACCGCAACGATTTAAAGCAAATTTATATTGACAATGCCAACGTAATCGGCATTACTTGCGTGCAGGCTGCTAGCTTCGATTTTACTAAAAACTTTCCCAGCTTTGATGCAGTCATCATTGACGAAGTTAGCAAATGCACTCCGCCAGAGTTGTTAATTCCCGCTTTGAAGGGCAGAAAGTTAGTATTAGTGGGCGATCACAGGCAATTGCCGCCGATGTTTAATCAAAGTACGATCGACGATATTGCCGAAGACATCGGCTGTACCGGAGACGAACTTAGCTTCATAAAAGAATCTTTGTTCAAAGTTTTGTTTGAAAATGCCAGCGACAGCATCAAAAAAATGCTGACAACTCAGTATCGAATGCACCCACAAATCATGGGCGCAATCAATCAGTTTTACCAACAAAAGCTCAACTGTGGCATTCAGGAAGCAGACACCAAGCGCGCCCACCACCTCGCAGGTAGAATCATTCAAGAAAATAATCACATTCTCTGGGTGAAAACGCCTGTGGCACAAGGGTTTGAAGAGGAAAAACAGGGTACTTCGCGGTTGAATGTCAAGGAGATTGATGCGATCGAGCGTTTGTGCGAACAAATGGAGACAGCTTGGCAGCCCAAAGTTGCCGACGGTGAACCACCGAAAGAAATCGGAATTATCACTTTTTATGCTGCTCAATTAAATGCAATTAAAGACAGAATCGAAGGCGAAAGATTCCCTGCTTTGAGCATCCGCACTGGTACGGTTGACATATTTCAAGGCATGGAAAGACCTGTAATTATTGTCAGCACCGTGTGCAATAATGTTAGGGGCGATATTGGATTTGCTAAGGAACCGGAACGGGTGAATGTGGCATTTTCCCGCGCTCAAGAATTGCTGGTAGTTGTCGGCTGCCACGATTTATTTACCCAACAAACAGGTACAGTGGGAAAAATGTATCAGGAAGTTTCAAAAACGGTGCGTCACTGCGGAGGTTTTGTAGATGTTTCTAGCGTCCTCAACTAAACCAATAGACTCGAATTTAAGTTCGCTAGCCGAACAAATTGAGCAACAAAATCCGGGTTTGTCAGTGTTGGCGGCGCGTCAATTCCGCTTTGCAATCCGCCAAACTCCGCTGGAGGTGGCGATTAGCGAACCGCGCGAGTTTAACGTGTTGGAAGAGTTCATTTTGCGGGCGGGCGTTGAGTTTGAACCTGCGCCTACTTTGAAGGAATTGGCGGATTTGCTGGGGTTAGACGAAATTTTTGTGAAGACTACGGCGGCGACTCTGGTTAGTTTGGAAAGCTTGGATGTGGCGGAAAATGGTCAAATTGCGATCGCCCCGCAAGGCAGAGATTTTTTCGAGAAAGGTGCGGTTAGTCGATCGCAAATTCAATCAATTTATGCGATTTCCGATCCGCTGAATCAAACTCTTACCTTTAAATTCGATGCTTTAGTGGCAGAATCGCTCAACTTGCCAGATTTAGGAGATTTAGTATCGCTAGAACATAAAATTACCGACCTTGCGAATTTAAGTCTAGCAGAAATCCAGCCGTTAATTCAAGATTCCGGCTTAGGAATTCACGCCCCACAAAACGGCAAAATTGTGTCTGGGTGCGATCTCGTCGGCGACGATTTAGATATTTGGCAAACAGTCTCGGTTTTTGTGTTGTTGGATGCGATCGAAAATAAAACTACTATTCAAGTCAGACAGGGAAAGCAAATATTAGAAACGGCATCAAACTTGCTAAACGAACTTGAATCGCAACAAAAACTTTCCTTGAACGACTTGTGTAAAGTAACCCCCGACATCGCACAGCAAGAATCAGAGACAATCCCGGTTCCGAAAAATCGGAAACCAGCATCTAAGAAGAAACGCAAGGAAACCGAGTCAGGAAACAAATAATATGAGGACTTTAGTGCTAATTAACTTAAAAATTAAAACTCTTTATAAAATTAGTATAGTACCGATTGACAATATACCGCGAATTCGGTATTATTAATACTTATTTGCAATCGCGCTGAGAATTTGTCTGTGTCTGCCAAAGATACTTTCCACGAATCCGTAAAGCGAGCCCTTCAAAAAGAACAGTGGGTGATTACTGCTGATCCACTAAGGTTTAAGTTTGGCAATATTAAATTTCAGGTCGATTTGGGAGCAGAAAGGTTAGTCGCAGCGGAGCGAGGAGGGGAGAAAATTGCAGTCGAAATCAAAAGCTTCCTCAATCCTTCTGTAATTACAGACTTTTATGCTGCATTGGGACAATTTCTCAGTTATCGGCTAGGGCTGGCATCTGTTGAACCTAATCGGAAATTATACTTGGCAGTACCAATTGACGTGTATAGAACATTTTTTCAGTCTGAGTTTACTCAAGCTGCGGTACAACAGTATCAGGTGTTGCTAATCGTATACGATCCAACAAATGAGGTAATTGTACAATGGACAAACTAGCTCAATATCGTCAGTACGTTCAGACATTAATGAGCCGTTATGCCGAAGACGATGTTTCAGATGATGAAGTCGAAGTTCAACTTATCTGCGACACAGAGCGAGATCATTATCAGTGGATGAATGTCGGCTGGGAACACTTAACCCGGATTTATCAAACCATTATTCACATTGACATCAAAGATGGAAAAATCTGGCTTCAACAAAATTTGACAGAGGAAAATCCTGCGGAGGAATTAGTTGCAATGGGAGTACCGAGAGAGGATATTATTTTGGGATTGCAACCCCCATACAAACGGCCGTATACTGATTATGGTGTAGCATAAAATGTCAAGCTGAAAAAACAGAATACTCAGATACCCGACTTCGCCAAAGTTGTCGGGTATCTAATTCGCCCTACTAAGCGTTAACGCATTTCAGCATCCACAAAGTAGCCACCGCGTAATTCCGCTTTGCAGAATTATCGAAAGCAAACCCAGCCCATTTCCTTAAAAGCGGCAGCAACAGAACAATAAGAAGACATTTGAGTAATAATAGAAGCAGCCCAATAATTCTGAATGTCTGAAAAAGTTTTAGACGGCTCTTTAGACACTAAATTCTGCTGCATTCCCCGCGCCGACAAACCACATTCCGCCGCTCGACGGCGCACTGCCATCAATTCAGCGCGAGTGACGGGCTGCGTAGGTTTAAAAGTTCCATCTTGATAGTCGCTAACTATCTTGTTGTTCCGCGCCAATAGAAGTTTTCCGGCACTCCAGCGGGAAATATCAAAGTCGCTAAATGGACGGATAGAAACATGGCTAGGAAAGGTGATATTAGCACCTTGTATTCATTTCAAAGATTTCCAAACTAAAGATACCAATTGCTCTCTGGTAACAGCAAGTTGCGGCCGCAAAGCATTATTTTGAGAAAACCCGGCTACAAACCCAAGGCCCATACCTTCTTTAATTTCCCAAGCATAGATATCATCGGTAGCTATCTCCGAATTGTAGAAGGGTCAGTATTGCCTACGGTATTTCCACCGGTATTTCCACTGGTATTTCCTGGGGTATTGGCTGCGTTGGCTGGGGTATTGGCTGCGGTATTGGCTGCGTTGGCTGGGGTATTGGTTGGGGTATTGGCTGGGGTATTGGCTGGGGTATTGGTATTGGTATTGGTATTGGTATTGGCTGCGGTATTGGCTGCGGTATTGCTTCGGTATTGCCTCCGGTATTGCCAATTTCTCCCGGTGCGGATTGATTGGTAGTGAAATAAAAGTGGCCTAATGTGCGGCCTTGGTAAGCTCTTTTACTCAAGCGCCAAGTAGGATCGAGACTGATTTTCATGAAGTCGTTAACATCGCCGTTTGTGCGACCGATAATCACCGATTTACCTTGGTAATCTACCGGAGTTCCCATTAGAAGAACATTGCCATCAACAATTTCCAAGCTTAGGGTGTATTTTAATGCTAAATCGGTGCCGGCCATGCGAATTGAAAAGCCGTTGCTGTCTGTTGCGCGCCCACAAATACCGGTGAAATCAAAACTAACTAATAAGGGATCGACTTTCACGGGATTAGAGCCACTTTCGCTCCAGCATTTTCGCGTGTCAGAGACTTGTTCTAGAATTAGCAATTGGTAGCCGCCGGAAGGGCGGGGTTGGGCGATGACAATTACTCGGTCTTGGTTAATGTCGGTTTCGTCAAAAGTAAATGCTTTAGCCGAACCGATCGCGCCCAGTGTTAAAATTGCTGAACCTGCCAGTGCGGCCACTGTTCGTACAAGTGAATGTTTCATGATTTTTCCCTATTGGGTCCTTATGGTGATGAGACTTATCTAGAATATAAAAAATTCGCCCTCTTCCAACAACAAGATAGAATTTTACCACCTCTTGTTCCGGTGGTACCAAGTGCGATCGATCGGCGATCGTCACATTGGTTCGTAGCGAAAACTCAAGTCCCAGCGCATTTTATGAGGACTTGAGTCCTCCCTACAAAGCTATAACCATTATTTTACCGAGGAACCTGATAAGCTGTTCCGCATCTAAATTGTATTTTCCGGGCGAGCGGGAGGCCCACTCCACAAGAATTTAAGGGCAGTTGACAGTAAAATTTAGATCTGCCTGGGCTTATTACTTGCGGGAAACGATCGCACTATTCACAAAAAAAAAACGGTGCGTTACACTTGGTTAACGCACCCTAAAACAAACATCCAAAAAGTGTCTTTGCTGTCTAGCGGAACATACTGCTAACAGAACTATCTTCGTGAATCCGCCAAATAGTTTCTCCGAGCAAATTGGCTACCGAAAGCACCGTCAACTGCTTAAAACGGTTCTCTTCAGGCACAGGAATTGTATTCGTAACAATTACCTCTTCCAAAACCCCGCTAGACAAACGCTCGATCGCCGGAGGCGAAAACACCGCATGAGTAGCACAAGCATAAACCTGCCTCGCACCCTCGCGGCGCAACAATCTCGCACCCTCAGAAATCGTGCCGGCAGTATCGATCATGTCGTCCACCAACACGGCTGTTTTGCCCCTGACATCACCGATGAGGTTCATCACTTCGGCGACGTTGTGAGCTTGGCGGCGCTTGTCAATAATTGCCAGGGGAGCATCGCCAAGCTTTTTGGCAAAAGCTCTCGCCCTAGCGACTCCGCCAACATCCGGCGAAACCACAACAATATCCGTCAATTGCTTGCTCGCCAGATAATCCAAAAGCACCGGCGAACCGTAAACGTGATCGAAGGGAATGTCAAAATAACCTTGAATCTGAGCTGAGTGCAAATCCATCGCCAAAATGCGACCGGCCCCAGCTTCCGTAATCAAATTAGCCACTAATTTTGCAGTAATCGACTCTCTTCCGGCCGTTTTGCGGTCAGCCCTAGCATATCCGTAATAGGGAATGACAGCAGTAATTTGTCTGGCCGAAGCGCGGCGACAAGCATCGATCATAATTAACAATTCCATGAGGCGATCGTTTACCGGACAGCAAGTTGGCTGAATCAAGTAAACATCGCAACCCCGAATCGATTCTTGAATTTGAACGTAGAGTTCCCCATCAGCAAACCGCTTGCGAACCATCGGCCCCAAATCGATCCCCAGATAGCGAGCCACCTCTTGGGCGAGGGGAATATTAGCAGAACCGGAGAACAGCCGCAGACGGTCATGAGCGGAAACCGGCGGCTCGGGAAGCGGAAGCGGTAAAGTAGCAGAACGGATCACAGCAGGCCTCTTGCAGGACGTTTATTCCATCGCTATCTTACCATCTGAAACTAGAAATATTCAGCCAAATTTTTGAGAGATTTAACTTTTGGGGCGGCCACAAGTGTTAAGTTAGGCGAATTGAATAGGACTTGCAAAAATATGTCCGAGAAACCCAGTTTTTGGCTCCCTTTCGGCACCCTCAACGGTCACAATCGGTTTTTACTTATTCTTATCCAGCAATCAAACTCTAAAAATTATACTACAATACCGTATATTAACGGATAAATTACTTTTTAAAGGCATAATTTATTACTTTAAAGCCCACATTCGGCATCTTCAAGCGTCACAATCGGTTTTTACTTATTCTTATCCAGCAATAAAACTCTAAAAATTATACTAAAATACCGTATATTAACGGATAAAAAAAATTTAAAAGGCATACTTTATTACTTTAAAGATAGTGTTTTCTGCGTAATTATGCTGTGTGACACCCCAGGGTGCAACATCTCACTTAAATAGTCCTGGACGCACGTACTACGATTTTCTGTCAGAAGAGAACGTAGTGAAGGAATCTCAAACCCTTGATTTAACGCCCTTGAGTGCATAAGTTCTGTTAAAGATAGAGTTGTGTCCGTAATTATGCTCTGTGACACACCAGGATGCGGAATCTGGGTTCTCGCGATCTGTGTACTGGCAGAAGTACGATCGCACCTGTGCCCCTGCATCTAAAAATTCTGGCGTGAGTCAATTTGGGGCTGAGGCTGCAAGTGCAGCCACCCCAAATTCAGTCGAAAGCCGAAGGCATCCGGGTTCAATGGGATAAAAATGCCACCAACAGGCAATAAACTTGAAAAATACTGTAAAAAAAGTTAAGAATCTGAAGCATACTTCAGATTTTTGATATCGGGCAAAGCAAGGTAGAAATCGATGAGCTTAAGAGAACGCATTGACGCAGAAATCAAAACAGCCATGAAGTCCAAGGACAAAGTTCGCTTGGAAACAGTTCGCGGCATCAAGAAATTTATTCTCGAAAAAGAAGTCAGCCTCCGTCCCTCGGGCCAACAGACGCTGACAGAAGCTCAAGAAATGGAAATTTTGATGCAAATAGCCAAACAGCGCCGGGATTCGATCGAACAATACCGCAAAGGTGGCCGCGAAGATTTAGTGGCACAAGAGGAGGCGGAGTTAGCAATTGTTGAAGAGTATTTGCCGGCGCAGATGTCAGACGAAGAGGTGAGTCAAGTCGTTGACGAAGTGATTGCTTCGGTTGGCGCTACTTCTGCAAAAGATATGGGCAAGGTGATGGGCAAGGCAATGCAGCAGCTTAAAGGCAAAGCAGACGGTAACAGAATTCAAGACATGGTGAAAGCAAAGCTTAGTCAGTAGTCAGTAGTCAGTAGACATCTCCCATAAATAATCTCCAGCTTTATAGAGATGTATGGCCTAGGCCGAGGGGCGACAATTTATTAGGGCTAAGGCCAAAAAACCCGGTTTCTACGAAAAATCGTGCATTTCTCCCTTGAGATATTGACGCAGAAATCGGGTTTTCGATCGGATCTGCGGGTTGCAACCTGTGTATTTTCGTGAGAAAACCCGGTTTCTGACCATCCGGGCGTCCAAGAATGTCAAAAAAATGTAAAATACTAACTTTGGTCGGGACTGGGGACTACAGATAGTGAAGTATGCTCAAGAGCATTAAAGACATAGCATTACTAAGTCTGTGAGCGATCGTCTATTTTTTAACAGTTTCTCCTTAAACTTATGCAGCCACCTATTGCTATTGGAACTCTCCTACAAAACCGCTACCGCTTGGTGAATATTTTAGGTCAAGGAGGATTTGGCCGGACTTATTTAGTAGAAGATTTGGGACGGTTTCAAGAACGCTGCGCCCTGAAGGAATTGATTCCGGTGCAAAGCGGGCCTTACGTTTTGGAAAAATCGAAGGAATTGTTTCAAAGAGAGGCGGCAATACTTTACCAAATTGGGCACCCACAAATTCCCCAGTTTCGAGCAATATTTGAAGAGAACCAGCGTTTGTTTTTAGTGCAGGATTACGTGGAAGGGATGACTTACCGCGAACTAATGCTCGATCGAACTTCAACAGGCCGCAGCTTCACCGAAGCCGAAGTCTTGGTATTTATCCGACAAATGCTGCCGGTACTGGCTCACATCCACGCCCGCGGCATCATCCACCGCGACATCTCCCCAGAAAATATAATTCGGCGGGAAAACGACCAGTTGCCGGTGCTGATTGACTTTGGAGTGGTAAAAGAACTCGCCACCAAAGTCCAGTCTCCCGAAGGAACAGCCCACGCGACAACTGTCGGTAAAATCGGCTACGCGCCGATGGAACAGTTGCAAAGCGGGCGGGTAACTGCCAGCAGCGACCTCTACGCTTTAGCTGTAACGGCGATCGTCCTGCTGACAGGCAAAGAACCGCAGGAATTGCTCGATCAAACAACGCTGCAATGGAATTGGCAGCAGCGAGTGCAGGTGAGCACGGGTTTGGCTTTGGTGCTGAATCGGATGTTGAGCCGGTCTCCGGGCGATCGATATCAATCTGTCAGCGAAGTCGCCCAAGCACTCGACACCCAAACTAATCCTAAACCTAGCCAGCCAACTGTACCGCCCGCGCCGCCAGCAGTGGTACCGACAAACCCTTCGCTAATAGCAACGGTGGCCGTGGGCAGGCCGCCAGAGCCCGCCGCCCAGAGTTCCCACCCGCAAAACGACCCAGACCCGTTAAGTGAGCCTGTTGGCGGCTCTTTTTGGGACAATCCCATCGCTGCGATCGGACTGCTGGCGGGCTTAGTAATCTTGACTGGCTTTGGTTCCTGGGCTTTAGTCGGCTCATTTCTCAACAATTCCCGCCCCAAACCCACTCCGACACCGCCAGCACTTACAAGTCCCACGCCGACACTAACTCCGATACCAAACCCGCTACCTTTGCCAACCCCAAGCCTACAGCCTTTGCCAACCCCAACCCTAGAACCTTTGCCGGAACCAAGCCCAGAACCTTTGCCGGAACCAACCCTAGAACCGAACCCAGAACCGAACCCAGAACCGAACCCAGAACCGAACCCAGAACCGAACCCAGAACCGAACCCAGAACCTTTGCCGGAACCTTTGCCAGAACCAAGCCCAACGCCAACTTCGGCACCCAAACCGACGCCCGCGCCGACTCCGGCGCCCAAACCGACGCCCGCACCGACTCCGGCGCCCAAACCAACTCCCGCGCCGTCGCCAACACCAGCACCAACTCCCGCGCCAACACCAGCGCCAACTCCCGCACCAACACCGGAACCTGCCCCAACTCCCGCACCGTCGCCGGAACCGGAACCGGAACCAGCGCCGTCACCGGAACCCGCACCGGAACCAGCGCCGTCACCGGAACCGGAACCAGCGCCGTCACCGGAACCGGAACCCGCACCAGCACCCGCACCATCGCCAGAACTCTAAACTTCTGGCAAAATTCCCCTAGACTGAGGTTGAGGCCAATTACTTGTTAGCTATTTGCCAATGAACTCGCTGCTAATTGCTGGAACTGATACCGACGCGGGCAAAACTGTTTTGACCAGCGCTCTGGCTGCTTATTGGCAAATGTATTTTCCCGATCGCAGTTTGGGAATTATGAAGCTCATGCAAACGGGAACGGGCGATCGCGAACTCTACACCCGTTTGTTTTCTCTCGACCAATCCCCCGAAGAACTCAATCCGCTGCACTTTGATGCGCCTCTAGCACCGCCGATTGCCGCCGAACGGGAGGGGAGACCTATCGAACTCGAAAAGGTCTGGACGGCTTGGCAAAGCCTCTCGGAGCGCAAGGATTTTGTGTTGGTGGAAGCTTTGGGAGGGCTGGGATCGCCTGTAACGTGGGAACTGACGGTGGCCGATATTGCCAGGGATTGGCGGCTGAGGGGGGTTTTGGTAGTACCTGTGAGGTTGGGGGCGATCGGGCAAGCTGTGGCGAATGTTGCTCTCGCCAGACACACTGGTTTTAAGCTCAGAGGAATTGTGCTCAATTGCGTTAAAGCTTATTCTGAACAAGAAATTGCCGACTTAGCGCCCGTTGATTTGATCCAGTCGCTGACTCAAATACCTGTGTTGGGTATTTTGCCGCATTTAGATGACCCGACTGACCTGGCTAAATTAGCTAAAGTTGCTTCAGATTTAGATTTAGAGCGGTTACTACCAGGGGTTAATTTAGTTCCTCAGACTTCTAAATAACCCTATTTTCAACACCTCTCTTTCTCATCCTTCTCTTCCTCTGCGTACTCTGCGTCCTCTGCGGTTCATTTAAAAAAAATATCCTGCACAACTCAGATAGGATTGAAGAAGATTTTATTTTAACCGCAGAGAGCGCAGAGAGCGCAGAGAAAGAGAAGAGAGAGTTTCACAAATTATTCAGAATTGCTATAAGGAGAATAAAACATGGTTTCTACTTTACCGAATTTAACCTCTGTCGATTTATCTCAATTGCGGCTGGAGATTAGAAATTTGCAGCCTCAGCTAGTCGAATGGCGTCGCCTTTTGCACCAAAAGCCGGAGTTGAGTTTTGATGAAAATTTAACGGCGCAGTTTATCTCACAAAAGTTGCAGGAATGGGACATAGATCATGAAACTAATATTGCTAAAACTGGTATTGTTGCCACTATAGACAGCGGCAAACCGGGGCGGGTTTTAGCAATTCGGGCGGATATGGATGCTTTGCCCATTCAAGAAGAAAATGAGGTGGATTATCGATCGCAGCATGATGGAATTATGCACGCTTGTGGCCACGACGGCCACACTGCGATCGCCCTTGGTACTGTTTGTTATCTGGCCAAGCACAAACACAGCTTTTCGGGTAAAGTAAAATTTATCTTTCAGCCCGCCGAAGAAGGGCCAGGGGGCGCAAAACCCATGATTGAAGCGGGAGTTTTGAAGAATCCTGATGTTGATGCGATCGTCGGCTTGCATTTGTGGAACAATCTACCTTTGGGCACTGTAGGCGTCCGCAGCGGCGCTTTGATGGCGGCTGTGGAAGTTTTTGACTGCACGATTTTTGGGAAAGGTGGACACGGCGCAATGCCACATCAGACTGTGGACTCGATCGTAGTTACAGCCCAAATAGTCAGCGCTTTGCAGGCAATTGTCGCGCGGAACATTGACCCGATCGACTCAGCGGTAGTAACTGTCGGCCAATTCCACGCAGGGCACACCCATAACGTCATTGCCGATACCGCTCAAATCGGTGGCACGGTGCGCTATTTCAATCCTGCATATCAAGGTTATTTTGCAAAGCGAATTGAGCAAGTAATTGCCGGAATTTGTCAGAGTCACGGGGCAAATTACCAATTAGATTATTGTTCGCTTTATCCGCCGGTTATTAATGATTCGAGAATAGCGGAATTGGTGCGCGGCGTTGCAGAATCCGTTGTCGAAACTCCTGCAGGAATCGTTCCCGAATGTCAAACAATGGGCGGCGAGGATATGTCGTTCTTTTTGCAAGAAGTCCCCGGTTGCTATTTCTTTTTAGGTTCAGCAAATCCAGAGAAAAACTTGGCTTACCCGCATCATCACCCGCGTTTTGATTTTGATGAAACTGCGCTGGGTATGGGTGTAGAAATGTTTGTGCGGTGCGTGGAAAATTTTTGTGTGATGTGAATCCGGCTTTCAGGGGCGGGCTAGGAGCAACGCCCCACAATAAAATTTAGTTTTTGTGGAACAAGCAAATTCATGTCTTGTGGAACAGGCATCTTGCCTGTTCATAAGAATGGTAAAACATCTCAAATATTACCGAGTTTGAAAGATATTCTGCACCATTTTTTTATCTACACTTGCCGCCGCCTTATCCAATTCGGCAATCTCCCCGGAGTCTAACTCCCACCCCAAAGCACCAATATTATCCCTCGCCTGTGCCGCAGATTTCGCCCCCGGAATCGGAATAGTTTCTTTGCACACGCACCAGTTGATTGCTACCTGCGAAACAGTCTTATTTCTGAATGCCGCTATTTCTCGCAAACACTCCAAAAGCGATCGCATTCCCGGAAGTAGCTGCTTGCACGCCAAACCTCGGATACCTTTAGGAAGAGAGCCGTTTTCGGAATATTTACCCGTCAGCAACCCCAAGGCTAGAGGACTGTAAGCAATCAATTTTATCCCTAATTCGTCGCAAACATCTTTCAACCCGAGTTCTGTCACCGGATAGGTAGAAAGTAGCGAATATTGCACTTGTAAAGTAACAATAGGAATTTGGCGATCGCTAAATCTTTGATGCACCCATTTAAGCCGTTTCGGCCCGTAATTAGACAAGCCCACTCCCTTGACCAATCCTTGCTCGTAAAGGTCAGCCAAACCGTCTAAAAGAGCCCCCTCTTGCCAAGGAGCGTAATTGGCTGTAGACCAGTGCATTTGCACCAAATCTACATTTTTCCCGATGCGCGAAGCAGAGGCTTTGCAAGCCGATATCATTGATTGTCGCGTCAGTCTCCAAGGATAAGCAGCCAGTTTGGTCGCAATACAAATACTGTCTTTGTTTGCACCTTGATATTGTTGAGAAAACTGCCCCAAAAGCTGCTCGCTGCGTCCGTTTAATTTGCCAGTTCCGTAAGAATCCCCGGTATCGAATAAAGTGACACCGTTACTAACACAAAGATTGAAAACGGCTTGCAATTCCTCGTCCATACTTTCATTGTAGCCCCAGAGCAATCTGTTGCCCCAAGCCCAAGTGCCGCAGCCCATTTTTGGCAGTAAAATTTTTTGGTGAGTTTGCATTTTTATTGATGGTAGTTGTTGGTAATACGGATATTTTATAGGAACATAACTCGGTATCCCCTAGCCCCCTGTAGAGCTGTTTCATTCTGCCACGGGCCGCCCGGGACTCAAGTCCCTGTCTAATAGCATAAGTCGGTTAAAGCCGACTCAAATAGTAATCTCAATTTGGAAAATTAGAGTTACACATATATTCTGCGCTAACTCTATACAAAAACAGCTTTGATAGAATTGCTGGAGTCGTCTTTAGACGACTTCAGCTATGAGACAGGGGTTTAAACCCCTGTTGGACTGTCGGACTAATGGCACACCCTACAAAATTACCAATGACTGATGACTCTTGAATTCTTTTACGTGGTTGGCGAGGGCGTAGGTGGGCTGTTTTTGGTAGGTTGATCTGGCTTAGCTTTGGGGTCTGGTTTGGGTGGCGCAGGCGGAGGGAAAGTCGCCGCGCGCCTGGGTATTTGTAGCGCTGTTCGGAATGCAGAAGACGGGAAGAAAGCACTAAATTGAGAAAGTCGAGCGGCGGTGGGTTCTGGTGCATATTCCCACAAGCTTTCGTAGTAGAAGAAAGCAACGCCTAAGCCGTATTCTTGGACTGCTTGCACCTGAGATTTAATTTGCTCAATCGGTACTGGGTTATTTCTCAAACCTGTCATAATCCCAACTCCGGTGGGAATTTTTTGCTGTGCTTCTTGCATTTCTGGACGGTTAATCTTGTCCACAAATGATTCTAAATTGGGACGGTACACTTGCACGATTAGCTCGTCGGCAATATCCAAACGCACCCAAGCCAGCCAATCTTGCAGGTGATGTTTGTAAGCAAACTCGTAGTAATTGGGAGAAATTGAGAAAATGGCATTGGGTTTTACTGTTTTGACGGCTTGATTTAGCTGCGACATAAAAGCGGTAATTTTATTGGCTCGCCACTGCACCCATGCTGGATTTTGAAAATCTTTTGGTGGAGCTTTTTTTGTTTCTTTGGTATACAAAGCAACTGTGTAGTCATCATAACCAAATTCCGACGGCAAACTCATGTGGTCGTCAAATTGAATGCCGTCGGCGTTGTATTGAGTGGTGATTTCTAGTACAAGTTCGGTAATGAATTGCTGCACTTCGGGATGAAAGGGATTGAGCCAAACTACTTCCCCACCTGCGCCGTTTGATGTTTGGCTGCCGTCCTGTTTTTGTGTCAGCCAATCGGGATGATTTAAGGCTAATTCTGAGGTGGGAGGAGCCATGAAACCAAACTCAAACCAAGGAATTACTAGCAAGCCTTGGCGGTGAGCTTTATCAATTAAATCGGCGATCATATCTTGTCCCTCTAACCCTCTGTAAACAAAGGGTTGAATGTCTCTTTGCTGCGCTACATAGCTGGGATACATTGCATAGCCAGAATTCCAGACTACAGGATAAATAGTGTTGAAATTTAACCGCTTTAATTGGGTGACAGCATCTCCTAGTTTGCGGCTATCTCTGAGGATGTCTTTGTCGTTTGTCGTCATCCAAACACCGCGAATTTCCTGGCGGGGTTGCTGGGCGATCGCCGGAATGAAGTTGTTCGCCAGCAATACTATAATGAATGAGAGGGCAAACAGAAGCGGGAAAAGAGTTTTAATCGATCGCTGCCAACTGCGCGGAATGATGCGTAATGTCATAGTTTTGAATGGTGAGTTAGCTATCGAAACGCACCCCGGCATAATTTGGTGATAAAATTTGCTCGCTCTACAGTCTACAGCCATTTGCGCTTAATGTGGAATCGGTTAAGTGCAATGGGTGGATTGATGTTATGCGATCGCAACTGAGCTAAGTATAATCTCTGAGACAGAGGGTAAGTGACAGCATTCTGTCTAACTGCTGGGAAATCATTAATTACGCACTGCAAGCTTTCCTTACCGGACAGTGCGGCCCCAGGAGTGCAAGTGCTGTACAATATCGGTGCTGGAACATCTCGATCGAACATCTGTAATTGTGAAACATTTAGTGTTAATTGGCGGCGGTCACAGTCATGCTATCGTATTAAAAATGTTCGGTATCAAACCGCTGCCGGGAGTGCGTTTGACTCTGATTAGCGACGTGCTGCACGCTCCTTATTCGGGGATGCTGCCGGGACACGTTGCCGGGTTTTACGATTATGATGAATGTCACATCGATTTGCGATCGCTTGCTGAATTTGCCGGCTGTCAAATATTAATCGATCGGGCGATCGCGATCGACCTTAACAAAAATTTAGTTATTTGTCAAACTCGCCCTCCGGTTAATTTTGATTTGCTTTCGGTGGATATCGGCAGCACTCCTGCGACTTTATCTGTACCGGGTGCTGCTGAATATGCAATTGCAGCTAAACCCGTACCGGAGTTTTTAGCTAGCTGGAATCAGTTAATTGCCGAAAGAGCAAACCATCCCCAAAAACCGCTGCGGATAGCGATTGTAGGCGGCGGTGCTGGCGGCGTAGAATTAGCATTAAATATGCAATCTCGATTGGGGAAGGAAGAAGGAAGAGGGAAGAAGGAAGAGGGAAGAAGGAAGAGGGAAGAAAAACTAGAAAAATTATCATCAGAAATTCATTTGTTTCACAGCGGTGCTGAATTGATGCAGGGACACAATCAGCGGGTGCGCCGACGCATTCAAGAAATTCTCATCAGTCATGGCATTCAATTGCATTTAAAGGAAAAAGTCTGTGCTTTAGAAAAGATTAAGAGAGAAACCCCTTCCCAAATCCCAATTACGGATTACCAAATTTCCTGTAAATCGGGTTTAGAATTAGAGTGCGATCGCATTTTTTGGGTAACACAAGCAGCGGCCGCCGATTGGATAAGAGAATCCGGTTTAGCAGCAGACTCAAACGGCTTTATGCAAGTCAACGATTGCCTCCAATCCGTCTCTCACCCCAACGTATTTGCGGCTGGCGATATCGCTGCGATGGTTAATTATCCCCGTCCCAAAGCAGGCGTGTTTGCCGTGCGTCAGGGCAAACCGCTGTTTGAAAATTTGCAGCAGTTTTTATTGGAAAAACCGCTGAAACCCTTTGCACCGCAGGAACAATATTTAGGCTTAATCGGTACTGGGAATAAAAGGGCGATCGCCTCTCGCGGATCTTTCATGTGGGAATCGCGGTTGTTGTGGTATTGGAAAGATTGGATCGATCGCCAATTTATGCAAAAATTTAGCAATCTGCCCAAAACAGGCGATACCAAATAGCAATACATTCAGAAGATGCCCACATTTTATCCGCTCTCATCTTCTCTTCTCTTCCTCTGCGTCCTCTGCGGTTAATAAAAAAAGTGTTATTCAAAAACGCTTTAAGATTGTTATAGTAATATCAGAAGTAAAGAAAACTAACTATGTTCAGAAAAATTGGATTTGGGCTGCTTTGGATTGCATTTATCACCTACGCCTTTGTATTTGCACCACCCGACAGCCCAGAAAAAACCATCACACTAATTACCAATATTTCCACAGGCAAAATAGCAGACATCAACCCTTTAATTGTAGCGTTATTCAACCTCATGGGAGTCTGGCCGCTCATCTACAGTTGCGTCTTATTTGCTGACGGCAGGGGGCAGAAAATACCTGCATGGCTATTTGCCACTTTATCCTTTGGCGTCGGCGCCGTTGCCTTGCTGCCTTATTTAGCCCTGCGCGAACCGAATCCTGAATTTCCCGGTCATAAAAATATCTTTTTAAAGATATTAGACTCCCGTTTTACTGCCATTGTCCTAACATTGGGTGCTGCTGCTTTAGTTTCTTTTGGCTTGACAAAAGGCGATTGGTCTGATTTTATTGGACAGTGGCAAACCAACCGTTTTATCCACGTAATGAGTTTAGATTTTTGTATGCTTTGCCTGCTATTTCCTGCCTTATTGGCAGACGACATGGCGCGCCGAGGAATGCAGAACTCTACAGCATTTTGGGCAGTGACATTAGTGCCGCTGTTCGGGCCACTGGCTTATCTGTGCACGCGCAAACCGCTGCCAGAAACTAAAAATGAAAGTGTTACAAATTAGACAGCAGCGCAGGGAATGCTCAGTTTAATCTAGGAATCACAATAAATCCGGCAAGAAACAGGCAAGATGCCTGTTCCACAATAAGTAAGTTTTATTGTGGAGTGGGCTTCTAGCCCGCCCATGAAACACTGATTACAAATAGTGCCAAATCTGAGTATTAATCTAAATAATTATCTCCCAGTCTCTAGCAAATGAAAAAATTTCCTATCGTTGGCATCACAACATACAACCGCTGTCCCGCAGGCGAATATCGCTTAAATGGAACTTATATTGATGCAGTTCAGGCGGCTGGTGGAATTCCGATTTTACTGCCCCCCAATCAATTAGATCCGGCTAGTATTTTTGATGCAGTAGATGGTTTGATTTTTTCCGGGGGCGGAGATATCAACCCAGAACTTTATGGCGGTTATGTCGATCGCACAGTTTACTCGGTTAATGCAGAACGCGACAATTTTGAATTAAGCTTAGCCAAGCTAGCTTTGAAGGCTGACATACCTGTGTTGGGGATTTGTCGGGGTATGCAAATCCTGAATGTAGCCAGCGGTGGCAGTTTGGTGATTCATGTACCGGATGCTTACGGAGACGAGGTTAATCACGGCACCGGAATTCCCCCGCGTGCGATCGAGCATACCATTGAAATTGAGCCCAACAGTCGGCTCGCAAAAATTATGGGAAAAACTTCAACAACAGTTGTTTCCTGGCATCATCAAGCAGTGCGGAAGGTAACATCCGATTGGCGAATTGTAGCCGATGCACCTGACACTTTGGTAGAAGCAATGGAACACTGCTATCACCCTTGGATGATAGCAATTCAATGGCATCCGGAAATGTCGCCCAACTGTTCGTTCAACTCTCGTATTTTTCAGGCTTTCGTAGAAGCAGCAGCTTCAAGATTTATGAATTATACCAAGTCTGCATCAAATGCAATTCATACATTTTGATAGTCACTTATTCTTGATAGTCAGTATCTATTTCAATATCCAGGGTATCTTCATCTATTCTGACATACAGAACATTCGGGCGACAGCAAACCTGACAATCTTCGATATAAGATTGCTCCATACCACCGCTGATATCAACAAAAGTTGTACTCGGTTCGCCGCAGAAAGCACAGTAATATTCAGCCGTTGTTTGCATCTTTCTCGCACTCTCTTTTTGTGACTTCGTGGCGGTAGCGAAACATATCTGTTAACCGCATTTCTACCCACCACCCTAACAACAAATCGACAATCGGGCCGCCCGGTATCGAAAATGCGATCGCATCTGTCAATCTAGTCTTGCCATTTTCTGAGGTAAACTCGTGTCGGTGAGTCCAACGTGCCATGGGCCCCTCAGTTTGTTCATCAACAAACAAGCGATATTGTTCGCACTCAGTGTGAGTCGCCACCCATTTTACAGGAATCGGCCCCAATAACAGGCGAAATTCTGATACCGCACCCACATCGAGTCCCCCTTCGCGGCGAATTATTTTCACCGGTTGCCAAGGCGGAGTCAAAAGTTGCAGAATGTCCGGCCTTTCGTGAAAGTTCCAGACTGCTTCAACGGTGGCATTAATTAAGGATGAATATTTAAAATTGGGCATTTTATCGTTGGGCTAGACAGTTAAGTGCGATCGCGTTTCAGCATTAGCAGTATTATCCTCTGCATCAGTACAAACAGCAACAGTTAGTTTCAATCCCAAAGCATTCAGCCAAGTTCCCAGATTGTAAATCGCATCACTTCCTTGCTGCGACAGCAATTCATCCAGTTTTTTTAAGTGCAATTCATATTGTTCGGGAGACATCTGCTGTTTGCCAAGAGCTTCTGCTACATTGCTAAGTACCATTTTTAGCAGTTCTGCCTCCGGGTTTTCTTCTTCAAAAAAAGCCTCTAGATACATAGCAGAATCTATTGGTTTTTTGAGAGATTCTATTAGAAAAGGATGGTAAGGTAAACTTTTAGGCATTATCTTGACTCCTGTAATCAGTCCAGTATTTAATAGCTTGCTGTATGTCTCGGTCTTGAGTGCTTTTATCCCCGCCTATTAAAAGTAGGATAATAGTTGTGCCGACTTGTCCAAAATAGATTCGGTATCCAGGGCCATAATCTATTTTTAATTCATAGACTCCTTCTCCAACAAATCGATAATCTCCGAGATTGCCGAGTTGAACTCTGTCTAATCTCAACCTAATTCTAGCTTTAGCTTTGCCATCTCGGAGAACATTAAACCATTCCTCGAAAGGTACTCTGTTGTCTGGCGTAGTATAACGCTGAATTTCTTTCGGTTGGACTTCTGGCATAATTGTATTATAGTATGTCGCTCCTCATCTTATCTTGAACCGGTTGCCAAGGCGGAGTCAAAAGTTGCAGAATGTCCGGCCTTTCGTGAAAGTTCCAGACTGCTTCAACGGTGGCATTAATTAAGGATGAATATTTAAAATTGGGCATTTTATCGTTGGGCTAGACAGTTAAGTGCGATCGCATTTCAGCATTTGCAGTATTATCCTCTGTATCAGTACAAACAGCAACTGTTAGTTTCAATCCCAAAGCATTCAGCCAAGTTCCCAGATTATAAATCGCATCACTTCCTTGCTGCGACAGCAATTCATCCAGTTTTTTTAAGTGCAATTCATATTGTTCAGAAGTCAGTTTTGGTTGACCGAGAGCTTCTGCTACATCGCTGAGAGCTCGTTTCAGCAGTTCAGGTTCCGGCTCTTCTTCCTCTAATGTCGCCGTTATATAGGCTGCTGCTAGTTCGGGCTTTTTTCTGAGAGATTCAATCAAAAATGGATGATAAGGTAGGCTTTTAGGCATTGTCTTAACTCCTATAATCTGTCCAGTATTCTTTAGCTTGGCGGACATCTCTGTCTTGAGTGCTTTTATCGCCTCCGCAGATGAGAATCACAATTGTCATTTCTATTTGTCCAAAATAGATTCGGTAGCCAGGCCCATAATTGATTTTGAGTTCGCATAGGCCTTCCCCCACCGAGCGATAGTCTCCTAAATTACCATCAGCAATTGGTTAAGCCTAGATATAATCTTGGCTTGAGCATTGATATCTCTCAGCGAATCAAACCACTGATCGAAAGGCACTTTGTTATCTGGCGTAGTATAACGCTGAATTTCTTTCGGTTGGACTTCGGGCATAATTAAATTATAATGCGTCACTCATCCCAGTATCCTGGCAATTAACTATACTCAAGAAATGCCACAGGGGAAAGATGGAAAAACTTAGCTAACTTTTGAATTTCATTCGCCGTCAGTTCCCGGTTTCCATTCATCATCTCAGATACCCAAGACCCGGATTCAAAAATATCAACCAAATCTTTTTCTTAAATATTGTCTTCCACCATCAATGCTTTCAGTAGTGCGATAGCTTTCAAGACTGGCATTGGCTCATGTTTTTGTTCGTAATCATAAACAAGAGTACCTAACACGTTTAAGTAATCCCGATCGTCCTGCGTGAGATTGCTCAGACTCACAATAGAATCAATCCGATTTTGTGTAGCGATTAACTCAGCTTCACAAGTAATTGGACGCGGTGGAAAAGTTGTGATTATCTCAATATAGTAGCTACTAGGAGTTTTTAAACCAGTCGTCATTTTTCCAGTTCTCCTTATTATATTCTGCAGGAGTTAAAACACAGCGGACAAACACTATCTGGTATTCATAATCGATAAAAGCAATTAACCGATAGTTATTGCCACCAATACAGCGGATTCCAGGTTTATGAAGTACAGTAGCAGCAGCTTCTAAACCAATTTTTAAAGTGCTTAATATTAACCAAATCAAGCGCAGTAGCTAGTAAAACGTCAACCATCTTGGTAGTAGTTGGCGAAAACTGACGTAAAAAAGCTTTCAGTTGTGACCACCATAATTCGATCGAATTAAAGTCAGGACTCGGGAGGTGATAAATTCAAGACACTGGCACCAGCCGCTTGAATCAAGGGTTCAATCACTTCCAACTTATGGGCTGGTAGATTATCCATAACAACCGCTGCGCCCTCCCATAAGTTTGGCACCAAACACTGTTCAACAAAAACTGCAAATGCCTGACTATCCATCGACCCATTCAGCGTCATTAATCCTACTACTTTTTTCAAGCTGATTGCTCCAATAACTGTTACTTTTGCACCCCGATAAAACGGTTTTAAATCATAGAGTTTACTACCATATCTCGAACGTGCGTGGGTTCGTGTCAACCCCAATAAAACGCCCATTTCATCCAAAAACACCAGATTATTCTGGTCGATATTTTTCACTTTCTCCCAATACTTACACATATAAAGTTGCACTCTGTCAGTGGCAGATTGACTACTCCGTATTGTTTTTTTTTCGCGTCAGATTTTGTTTA
>NZ_JAUBSA010000027.1:0-33390 GCF_036702115.1 Microcoleus sp. LAD1_D5
TTATATTGCCGAGGAGAACTCGAATTCACTCATCTTTCTAAATGCTGTTTTCTCACTTTTTCAGCAAGCCCTAAATAGACACGCTTCGATCGCGCACCATGCAACAAGCTAGTAGATCCAATCTTTTCGCCAAACCTCAAACGAGGAGATTCTCAAATGCCATTGGCTGAACTAATGTCACAGATCCAGGAACTTTCAAAAATTGACAAGCTTCGGCTGATGCAGTTTCTGGCAACAGAACTGGTCAAAGAAGAAGATGCAACAAACTTTTTTGTTGCCGATCGAGAGTATCCGGTCTGGTCGCCTTACAATTGCTCTGAGGCTGCCAATGTTTTAATGAATCTTCTGACGACAAAACAACAAGAACAGAATGATTGACGCTCAGAGATTTCCCTACAAAATCATTGACAGCAGTCTTGGCATGGTCGATCGAATGCCGTATCTGCCATTGACACTCAGCCTGAACGGTCAATCCTTGAACGCTGAGGGCTTATTAGATACAGGCGCAAGCGTTAATGTTTTGCCCTACGAGTTAGGGCTACAACTGGGCTTAGTCTGGGAAAATGAGACACTCTCAGTCGTATTGGCTGGGAATTTGGCTCGATTTGAAGCCCGCGCAGTCGTTGTTAATGCTCGAGTTAGTTCATTCCCAATGCTTAACCTGGCATTTGCCTGGACACAAGCAACCAATGTACCTTTGATTTTGGGGCAAGCTAATTTCTTCTTCGAGTTTGATGTCTGTTTCTTCCGGGCACGTTCAGAATTTGAAATCCGTCCTAAGCAGAGTGAATAGAAATGAAGACTCTCCAACTATACCGTTATCTCGTAAACGCAGCCTGACTTTGGAGATGGTTCGGAATCTCGATCGAGAACTAATGATTCCGGTGGATAACTGTCGCCCTACATTACAAACACTAATTGCTGCTTTATTCTACGATTTATCAACAGATAAAAAAATCAAAATCCCTTCAATCGGTGAAAAACGGGAACGGGAATTGCCATCTCCTACAGCTAGGACTTGATATGATATCTACGAGCAAGCCAACTGGTTGAGCCAACAATCCCCGTACCTTGATAGTCGGGGAGTGTCAACAACAACTATCAAGGCAACTCAACCGAATTCGGTTTAGCAATGTGAGGCAAGCCCCAGCCCAATTTTTCCCGCAAAATGTGGAAAAACTCAAAAGATTGCACCCGAATAAACCGGGCTTGGTACGGAGCTCGCTCGACTTGCACCCAATCTTCGGGCAGAACATAACATCCGCCGTTACCGTCTACCACCATTACCAGGCGGTTTGGACTCGCTGGCAAAATCTTGACAGGCTCGGTGTTGGAAAACACCAAAGCCCGCGAAGCCATTGAATGCGGGCAAATAGGCAGCAACTGCAACACCGGCACTCCGGGAATGATGACAGGCCCACCCGCAGAAAGGGCGTAAGCTGTCGATCCTGTGGGAGTTGCGATGATGACTCCATCTGCGGCAATGTCAATAGAGGCGTGCTGACCGATCGCCACTTCAAAATGACACATACAAGTCAGCGGTTCCCGGTGCAGCACCATTTCATTGAGACAAAGGGCTTCCCAGAGGCAGTCGTTTTCTCGAAACAGCCGCACCGCCAGCATCGATCTTTCTTCTATTTCGTATTCTCCGGCGATTACCTTTTCCAAAGCTTGCGGCAGCAAGTTCAGGTAAGTTTCTGTTAAAAAGCCCATGTGACCGGTATTGACAGTCAGCAGCGGCACTCCAATCGGAGCAACTTGGCGAAATGCCGACAGCACCGTACCGTCGCCGCCCAAAACCACTGCAAACTCCATGTCGCTGTCAAAACCGGGGGGGACGAGTTGTTCGATCTGAGTGTGGCACAGGGGGCGATCGGGGCTAGAATAGCCCAGAATTCCTCCCGAACCAGAAACCGAGCAAACCTCCCAGCCGCGGGCAGTCAGCTTGTCTTCCAACTCTGCGGCGATGCGACAAGCCACAGGTTTAACGTCGTTGTATATAATCCCAGCTTTCGGCACTTTAAAATGTAAAGGGCATTTTTTGTTTACTCCGTTTTTTAGTCTTAAGCTGCTCGTACTCTATTTCCTTGAGCTTCTTCATAATCAGATTAAAGTATTCTTCGAGATAAGACTCCAAAGTAGTAGTTTCTTTGGGGTCGATTCCGAAGACACTGTAAACGTCATCCATCGGAGCTTTCAAGGGTTTTCCGGCTGCCAAAACTTCTGAAAAAGCCAATCTGTCAGCTACGTTCCAACTCCACTGAAAGAAGGTAGCTAATTTACGAGTAGCCTGCAACAAGACATCTGGGGTGCGCGTAATTTTTGCTTCCTTCCCTGACAGCCGTTCGCACAACCGCACGATTTCGTCAGCATCCCAAGCGCGATTTCCCACCACCGGAAAGCTTTTTTTCTCGGTTTCGGGAACGGAAAGGGCCCGGACGGCAAATTTAGCAACGTCCTGAGTGTTCATGTAGGCAAGGGCGGATGGCTTGTTGGGCAGCCAGACTGCCTGATTGTCCAAAATCGGCATTGCATACAGGCTCAGCAGTCCTTGCAAAAAGCCGCAAGGTCTCAAGATTGTGTAGTCTAGACCGGATTCTGCTAAGAACAATTCGGTACAGCGCTTGATTTCCAACAAAGGGACTTGAGGATATTTCTCGGCATCGAGAAAGGAAAAGAATATGTAACGCTTGATGCCTGCTGCTGCTGCTGCTTGGATCAGCGATACTTTTCCGTCCCAGTCTACTCTTTTAATGCTGACAGAATCGGCTGCACTGGCTGTTGCTGCATCGATAATAGCAGTGACGCCTTCTAGCGCCGGAGGCAGACTGTCTGGCTGGCAAAGGTTTCCCGGTACGAGTTCAGCGCCCCATTCTTTCAAAAAGGCAGCTTTTCTGTAACTTCTGACTAAACAGCGCACCTGGTAGCCCTCGTCTAGGGCGCGGCGGGCTATTTGGCGGCCGAGAGTGCCGGTGGCACCTAAAATCAATAAAGTCATCTAGGGATTAATTATGAATCTTAAACTTTCAATAAGATGGTATCAGGTTTTTGTTAAGTTTGTTATAAAAACTTAACAAAAACCTGAAATTTTCTCATTTTAGGCTTGAGATATTCGCCAGCAGGCTTGCTTTCGCCAGAAAGTAGACACTAGAAGGCAGAAGGTAGAAGGCTTGTGAAGGATTGGTTGAAAAAAACTTATTCTTCGCCGCCTTGCAATTTCAGCAGGAGGAAGCCTCCACCTATACCCACGAAAATTAGGGAAAAGGACAAAAAGGCTGCATTGAAAATTTCAGGATTCATGATTTTATATGTCCAATTGGGCGATCGCATTAAATAAAGATAATATAATTTGGGGCAACCCGGTACATGAATGCTAAAATTTCAGTGCCGAAATTCCTGTATTTTGTTGGAGAAAACTGCCTTGAGTCTCGATCGGGAATCAAAACTAGCTGTAACTCTGGGAGATCCGGCGGGAATTGGGCCGGAAGTGATTCTCAAGGCATTGGCAGATCCCGCTGCTGCTTTGATGGTGACGGTTTTCGGATCTAAGAGAATTTTGCAGCAAACTTACGATAAGTTGCGATCGAGCAATCCAGCAGCAGAAGCGGCAAATCCCGAAACATTAAATATTATTGATATCGAACCAGACAGCAAGTGGGGCGAAATTGTCCCCGGTGTCGGAAGTGCAGCTAGCGGGGCTGCTAGCTTTGCTTACATGGAAAGTGCGATCGCCCGTACCATCGCCGGCGAATTCTGTGCCATCGTCACCGGCCCAATTTCCAAAACTTGCTGGCAGGCGGCCGGTTACAATTATCCCGGCCAAACAGAACTCCTCGCAGAAAGGGCAAAATCGCAGCGGTTCGGAATGCTGTTTGCCGCCACATCTCCACACAGTGGCTGGACGCTGGTAACTTTACTCGCTACCACACATATTTCCCTGCGCCAAGTACCCGATGCTTTGACTCCAGAATTACTGAGTGAAAAACTAGAATTACTGATAGACTGTTTGCGGGAAGATTTTGGGCTGGAAAGACCGAAAATTGCGATTTCTGGCTTAAATCCTCACAGCGGCGAAAATGGCAAACTGGGAAATGAAGAGCAAGACTGGATGATACCTTGGTTGGAAACGCAGCGCGATCGCTTTCCTCAAGTGCAGTTAGACGGGCCAGTCCCCCCCGATACCCTGTGGGTAAAACCGGCTAAAGTTTGGTACGGTTTAGCCAAGGAAGCTCACGACGGTTACTTGGCAATGTACCACGACCAGGGGTTGATTCCAGTAAAATTGATGGCTTTCGATAAAGCAGTCAACACTACAATTGGCTTGCCTTTTGTCCGCACATCTCCGGATCACGGCACAGCTTTTGATATTGTAGGTCAAGGGATTGCGGATGCCTCCAGCATGAAGGCAGCATTGCAGTTGGCAGCTCAGTTGGCTAGTCGCAGAACAGCAGTTAAAATAGGGCGATAGCTTTAGTACGCCTGACGCTTGGAACAATTGTGTCATTCCTATTGATTTTCGCTGGGGTGAGGCGGCAAGCAAGCTGGTAATTTCCTTCGGTAGATTAAAATCAACTATTGGTAGCGCAGTATGGCAGCATCTAATGATAATTCAGGCAAAATATATCAGTCAGAAAAAGAGGTTTCTGATGCAACTCTGGCAAGTTCTAAAGCTGGAGAGCAACTTCAGGAATTGCTAACCATACTGACTGAATTTCAGTTATTAAAAAAATCCAAAAAAGAACCAAGCGAGCTGAAGTTACCGCTTTCGGAAAAGTCTGTGCAGCGCTTGGAGGATGAGGAAAATCGGCGCAAACAATTGTCTTTTCGGATCGAATCACCGAGTATTGTACCGGAAGTATTAACTAACGAGGAAGAGATCCCACCTCAAAGACGAGAAAACAATAATCAGGAACCCGATTTATCTATAGCCGCGAAGGTAGCCAGAAAAAATCGGCACTCGGAAGAAGAATTAGAACAAGCAGTAGAGCAGTTTAAGCAGTTGCAACAACTACTGTTTGAAAGGGATTTACCGGAATTTTACAGTAATGTTTTGAGTGTGGAACAAAGGTTAGAAAATTTTGAGAAGTTGATGTCTGAGCCCGAAGAGTTGATGATTTTGCTGAAACCGTTAATTCCTGAGTTAGTGAGAGAAGAATTAGATGGGTTGAAGTTGGAATTGAAAAAGGCGATCGACCTCGCGAGCAATAATAAAATTAATCGCATCGAGTTGGAGGCAAAATTAGCAGATTGGGAAAATCAAATTGCTAACTTGAACCAGCAGCCACTGCCGAATACAGAGCACTTAATCCAACGGCTGATGCCAGTGGTGGGCGATCTGCTCAACCGTAAGGTAGAGGAGTCTAAGTTAGAGGTAGCTTCGGCGATCGCACCGAGAGTCAATCAAGTAATTCACAATCAAAACGGACTTGAAGAACAGGTAGTAAGAATTGAAGATAGAGTTGCGAATATTCAGCAGCGTTACCAGCAGCAACCGGAAGATTTAATCAAGCAGCTAGTACCAGTAGTTAGCGATTTGCTGAACCGGAAAATTAGTGAATTAAAATTAGAGGTTGTAGAAGCTGTTGCCCCCTCAGTACAGGTAAGAATAGCTTGGGTAGAAATAGAAGAAAAAGTATTGAGCATCATCGAACGCCGACTGGCTACGCAACAGTCGCCAATTCAGAAGCCAGAAGAGATAATGGCGATGCTAATGCCGGCAATAACTGATTTGCTGAGTCAGAAAATCGATGAATCAAAATTACAAGTAGCAGCGACGATCCAACCTTTGATTGAATCAGCAATTCTTCAAAGAGAAGTTCAAGGAAAATTGAGCGACGTAGAAAGTAGACTCAATAATCTTCAGCGACAGCAAAAAAGTCAGCCGGAAGATATAATGGCAAGGTTAATGCCGTTAATGATTGAGTCGCTGAACCGGAAAATCGAGGAGACAAAATTAGAGGTGAGAGAGGCGATCGCACCTGGTGTCAACACGGCTATTCAAAACAGCGGTATTGCAGCACAACTATTAAATAATGAAACTAAGATTGTCGAAGTTCAGCAGCAAGTTTTAGCCGAGATAGAAGGGTTGATGGCAAGAATAATGCCAGTGATTGTAGAAATGCTGTCCCGAAACATCGGGGAAGCAAAGCTAGAGATAGAATCTGCGATCGCCCCCGCTGTCGATGCCATCATTCAGAATAAAAGGATCGATCAAAGACTCGGGAAGATCGAACAACAGATAGTGGCGATCGAACACCGAATTTATGAATCGACAGACTTGTTTACCGATTTACTGAAACCTTTGATTGACGAGCTGATGGTTAGCCATCACGCTCAACTACAAAAGTCGGTCATCGAATCTATTTTACCATTGTTAGATGAAGTTGTAAGTTATAATTACAGACTCAACGATAAAGTAGGGGAACTCGATCGCAAAATTACTGATGCGGAATGGGGAGGCGATCGGGAAGAATTAATCGCCCGAATTAAAATCATTTTTCCGGAAATGATGCTCCAAACCATTAATGAGTCGAGACAATCATTTGTCGAAACCATAAGTCCGATAATTGATGAAATAATTAATACGAAAACCAGAGAAAACAGACAATCGATGGGAGTAGCCATATCGCCGGCTCTGACTGTGGGAATCAGCCACAGAATGAGTGAATCTCCCGATGAAATTGCAATGGCGATCGCGCCGGAAATGGCCGCCGCTATCAAACAGCAAATTCATCTCAAGCGAGAAGCAATGTCGGATGCACTATATCCGATCATCGGCAGCACGATTTTAAAATACATCGCCGAGATGATGCGGGAGATTAATGAAAAACTCGAATCAGCTTTAAGTCCAGAGGGAATTAGTCGCAAAATTAAAGCAAAATTGCAGGGCATTTCTGAAGCTGAATTGGTGATGAAAGAAACAACACCACTCAGTGTTAAAGCTGTCTTTTTAATTCAAGCAAAATCGGGCTTAGTAATTTCAGCAGTGCAGAAGTCTGAACGCGAACAGCTAGAATCAGACATGGTAGCGGGAATGCTGACTGCTATTCGGGCTTTTGTCAACGATTGCATATCTCAGTCGGGAAATATTGCAGAAATTGATGCAATAGAATACGGCACATCTACCATAGTATTGGAAGTAGCGGGTTCGTGTTATCTAGCAGTAGTGATGCAAGGAGAAACCCGCCAGTGGTTTAAGTACAAAATGCGATCGATATTCAACAATATTGTTCAAGAATACGGAGATAAAATTCAGTCATTTAACGGCGACCCAGCAACTGTGCCACCCGAAGTAAACTCGAAATTGCAAAAATTAATCGAGACAGATGTAAAAGTTAAATCTTCTAAACTGCCAATTTTACCCATGATCGGTTTGGCAGCGTTAGGTTTAATTGGCTTACCTTGGGGAATTCATCAATACCGCAGCGGAGTTGAAGCGAGCTTAGAAGCAGATACGAATTTAGCATTACAATCTGCTCCAGAGTTATCGGTTTATCGTATCGTGGCAGATGTTAAAGATAAATTATTGGAGATTTCTGGACGGGTGCCGAATCAAAATCTGCGATTAAAAGCGGAAAAAATCGCTCAGCAAGCGGCTCCACAATCAAAAATTGAAAATAAAATTATAGCCGTTGAAGTACCTCCCGATCCGGTTTTAGTCGAAGCCGATGTCAAGCGGACGGTGGCTCTTTTGAATAAAGTA
Source organism: Microcoleus sp. LAD1_D5 (assembly GCF_036702115.1). Taxonomy (NCBI): domain Bacteria; kingdom Bacillati; phylum Cyanobacteriota; class Cyanophyceae; order Oscillatoriales; family Microcoleaceae; genus Microcoleus; species Microcoleus sp. LAD1_D5. The sequence continues at coordinate 7,703 of NZ_JAUBSA010000027.1, forward strand.
GAAAGCATTAGTATCTCGGCTCGCTATGCTGAGGGAAAAGTCGCCGTTGCAGGCAGCGTGAGCAAAGTGCCAGATGCTCAGAAAATAACTCAAGCTTTTGAGAAAATTCCGGGGGTGAAGTCTGTAACAAATACAGTGATTATAGGAACTCCACCGCCACCAAAGATAATAATGCCAGTTCGCGTGTATTTCGGTGCAGGTTCGGCAAGTTTGCAGGCGAAAGATGTAGCAGAAAAGCTTAGCAAAGTCAAGGAATATATGGAGAAAAATAGCACCAAGAATTTAAGGATAGTTGGCTACAGCGATTTTAAAAGCACTCCGGTAGAAAATCAAAAGTTGGCACTGGAAAGGGCGACAAATGTGAAAAATATTTTGGTTAGACAAGGGATAAATGGCAACAGAATACAAGTTGCTTCTACTAAGGGTCGTCCCGAAGGTGTGGAGGCCAATCAACCGCTGTGGCTGAGCAGATTGGTAGTATTTGAGGTGATAAATTAAAATAGGGAATTGGGAATTGAGAATTGGAAATTTTCCCTAATAACTATTGACTACTGACTAATATCATGTCCGATCGATTGATCATAATATCCCGGCCGGGCGGGTTTTTGAGATTGTCAATTATTGGCCGATATTGTGGGTGAACCCGCCCCTACCTGATTGCGGGTAATCGACGGGACATGATATGACTACTGACTACTGACTACTGACTTCTTCCTCTTAAATTAATCGAACTCGCCCGGAGGTAAAGGCTTGTATTCGATCGGCCGCCAAGCATATTAGCAAGCGGCCGCATCCATCAATGCCCGCTGCTTCTCCGCAGATGGTTTCGGAGGAAAGTTCGATCGCCACCGGGCAGCCAATCAACGCATCGCGGCGGCGCAATTCCGGCAAAAGTAGCGCTAAACCGGACTTTTCTGCTGGCTTGTCTGTGGTAGAAAACATATCGGCTAGTTCGAGTAAATAGTGCCGCAGTCGATCGAGCAAACACAGTTCATCTGGTACTTTACTAGCAATAGAATGCAAGCTTACGGAATTGCCGAGATCTCTTTCATCCAATCCCGCAGCCGCGAAATCTACGCAGCGGTTGAGCCCAATTCCCACAACGGCGCGAGTTTTGCCCAAAGCATTGCCGGAAGTAGCTTCGCAGAGAATTCCGGCTAATTTGTGGCGATCGATCCAGACATCGTTTGGCCATTTCAGGCGCAGCATATCGCGACAGTCGGGAACCAAATCTTCGATCGCGTAAATCACCGCTAAACCCGCTGCTAAACTGAGTCCCGGCAACAGAGTGGGGTTGAGGTTTTCGAGTACAAAACTAACAGTCAAGACACCGCTTGGGGCGTGCCAGGTGCGCCCGTGTTGGCCGCGCCCGCTGGTTTGTCGCCTAGTAAATACTGCATCTCCGTGGTGGAGTTGGGCCGCGCGGGCGATCGCCCAACTGTTGGTACTCGGACAGGTATCCAAGGGGTGTAGCCAGTGAGGGAGGTTTGGGCGATCGGGTTCTGGGGTTGCGGGCACGGGAGTTAAGGGCAATTCAGACAAGGTTTGATTTGTAGTATTTGATATCTAAAAGCTGATTATCGCATTTTCCAGAAGTGCCACCTCGCGCGACGGCGAGAATTCAGCGAAATCGGAGTGTAGTACAGTTTCCGCATCAGATTTACCTTACGCCACAACATCAGTTGAGCCGCAAAATCTCTTGATTTATAAGGGTTTTGGCGAACGCAGAGGGTTGGGGGGAGCGATCGACACCCCTTTAAAAAACCCAATTTAAAAAAAAGTTGTATTACCCCCTTGACAGTCTTGTATTATGCAATGTAGTATAAATGTATGGCGAAGGGGAAAGAGCTTCAAAGCCTTAGCCCACGAGCAATATGAACCTTGACAACTGAATAGGAAGTTAATCATGTCACATAATTATGGACATTGGCGGTGTAGACTCCGGCAACAATAGCCCGATCGGGTTGTAGTACGCGGAATCAACCGCCACCCCGTCCCAACTTGAGTAATTCAAGGACAGAATATTGTTCATTTTCGCGGGGGTATAGCTCAACCGGTCAGAGCAGTCGCCTGTCGAGCGAAAGGTTGCGAGTTCAAGTCTCGTTACTCCCGTCAAAGTCCCGTAGGCAAAAGTCAAGCCGTCTCCCCCTCAAGGAGAAGATTGCGAGTGCAAACCTCGTCGGGACTCCCAGGTTAGGTGGCTGAGTGGCTCAAAGCGTCGGTCTGCAAAACCGATTTTCGCGGGTTCAAATCCCGCCCTAACCTCTGTTCCCAATCAGAAATTAAAAATTAGAAATTAAAAGATTAAACAAACAGTCTTTTAATTGAATTTTTTAACTTTGAAAAGGAACGAAGTGAAAGTGACATTGCAGCGTAGCTTAATCGTAAAGCGCCAAGTTCATACCTTGGTCAATGCGGGTGCAAATCCCGCCGCTGCCACCAAAAGCAGGGATGGTGTAACTGGCAACACTCTGGTCTCCAAAACCAGCATTCTGAGTTCAAATCTCAGTTCCTGTGCCAATTTATAGTGCTGTAGGCAAATGGTTTAAGCCGCTTGGTTTTCACCCAAGTGATTGCGGGTTCAACTCCCGTCAGCACTTCTCGTGGGTCGTTGGCAGAATGGTTTTGCAGCCGCCTTTTAAGCGGATGGATCGAGGTTCAATTCCTCGACGACCTACCAAAATTTCTATCTTGGGTCGGCCCTCCTATTGGCGTGGGTAGCTGTCTGTAAAACAGTAGCTTAAAGCGTTGCTGGTTCAATTCCAGCCCGACCCATTTATAACGGCATTTAATATGCAGTTGCAATCTTGAGAACGTGGTGTAGCCGGATAACATCTCAGTTAATAAAACTGAAGATTGAGGGTTCAAATCCCTCCGTTCTCGCTGTGGAGAGGTGGCCGAGTGGCTTAAGGCGCTTTCCTGCTAAGAAAGAGCGGTTTAACAGCCGTCGAGGGTTCAAATCCCTCCTTCTCCGTTTTCCCCCGATAGCTCAGTTGGTAGAGTGCTTGTGTGAAGAACAAGAGGTCGTCAGTTCGATACTGACTTGGGGGATTGCGTTGCCTTATAGCTCAATGGTAGAGCAAGCGGTTGTTAACCGTTAGGTTGTAGGTTCGAGTCCTACTGGGGCAGCCATTTTTTAAATTGCCGGGTAGACAAACTGGTAAAGTCGCCTATCTCTGAAATAGGAGTTTCTGTAGGTTCAAAGCCTACCCCGGCACCCAATAATTGGGAAGTCGCCTAATCGGTATGGCACCGCTCTTTGAAAGCGGCAAAATGCAGGTTCGATCCCTGTCTTCCCAGTTCTGCTATTACCAACGCAGATAAAATCCACTCCTGTAGCCCAATTGGCAGAGGCCGCAATTTCAAAAATTGTGTTGTGTGAGTTCAAATCTCACCAGGAGTACCAAATTTTTAACTAAGTTTCTACTTGCTCCTGTGGCGGAATTGGCAGACGCGGCAGACTTAAAATCTGTTTAATTTTGAGTGTGAGTTCGAGTCTCACCAGGAGCATGAACGGGATGTAATTCAGCGGCCAGAAGCCATGCTTTGGGAGCATGGAGTCGTTGGTTCAAATCCAACCATCCCGACTTTACCCCTGTGATGTAATTGGAAAACATCACTCGCTCAGAACGAGTGTTTTTTGCAGGTTCGAGGCCTGTCAGGGGTATGAGGTTTTATTAAATCTCAACTCTCAAATCTAAAATCTAAAATCGGTTTTGCCCCTGTAGCCCAATCGGTAGAGGCGCTAGATTTAGGATCTAGTTAGTGCTGGTTCGATGCCAGTCAGGGGTATTTGGTGACATCGCGGGTGAAGTAGCCTGGGTAGGCTTGGAGGTCTCATAAGCCTCTTAATAGCAGGTTCAACTCCTGCCCCCGCCACCAAAAATGCAGGTGTGATGTAATTGGCGACATGAGGCTCTTGTAAAGCTTTCTTGCGAGTTCAAATCTCGCCATCTGCTGTGGTAAAAATGCGGATATGGTGTAACGGTAGCATTCGAGTCTTCCAAACTCTAGGCACGAGTTCGAGCCTCGTTATCCGCTTGGCTAAACGAGAGGTTTTTTCAATCCAAAATCTCAAATTTCCAATCTAAAATCGGTTTGCGGATGTCATGTAGCGGCTAGCATCTGAGTATGCCATTCTCAGCGCATGGGTTCGAGTCCCATCATCCGCTTTTGTAGTCCTGAGCTTCGATGGTAGAGCGTTTGCCTTACAAGCAGACGCGGGGTAATGTCCTGCCAGGACTACTAATTTATGGGAGTGTAGCTCAATGGATAGAGCGCCGCGCTTCGGACGCGGATGTTGTGGGTTCAAGTCCTGCCACTCTCGTTGTTTTTGCTTTAATTTAAGGAGGTTGATTCCATTGAATGGATAATTTTTTATATTAAGAGCGATCGCCCTTTGCGTGTCCCAATGTTTGGAGCCTACATACTTTAGTACGAGAGGAAAGGTAACGCTGTCAAAATCAGCGGGCGTTTGAGAACGGGGAGTGCATTGAACCCGGCAGGTTGGCTTAAAGGTAGCCATCCTTTAAAGAGTGTGTAATAACTCATCGGCGGAGTCCCTCTAGTAACTGAGAAAACGCAATGCTCTGATAACTTGCACGGAAAGTGCGATCGCACAAATCGACAAAAAATACGGGAGTGTAACTCAACTGGATAGAGTGTCGAGCTTCTACCTCGAATGTTGTGGGTTCGATTCCTACCGCTCCTGCTGTCTGGGGTTGGTAGCTTAATTGGTAAAGCATCTAACTGGCTGTTAGAAAGATATCGGTTCAAATCCGATCGCAATCCACCACACCAATTTTAGATTTTAGATTTTAGATTTACTCCACAGGTGAATCTTTTACGGGGTCATTCGATTTTAGATTTTAGATTTTAGATTTTAGATTTACTCCACAGGTGAATCTTTTACGGGGTCATTCGATTTTAGATTTTAAATTTTAGATTTTAGATTTACTCCACAGGTGAATCTTTTAGCCGGGGTCATAGCTCAATTGGTAGAGCGTTTGCTTTGCACGCAAGAGGTTAGGAGTTCGCTCCTCCTTGACTCCACTTACGGTGTCTGAAGTCGAAGCGGTCGAGACGCTAGCCCGTGAAGCTAGTTATTAGCGGGTTCAAGCCCCGTCGGACACCCCTTGGAAGATGCCGCTAAATGGTTGGCAACCAGTCTTGAAAACTGGGGTACAGGTAACTGTAAGGGTTCGATTCCTTCATCTTCCTTTTAACCACCGGAAGTCGAAAAGCGAGACACCGTGCTGATAACGCGGGGATAGGAGGGGCAGTACCTCCTCGGTGGATTGCTGATGATTTTATATATAAATAAGGGAGAATTCTGGTTAATGTTTTCACGAGCTTTGCTATCATACAGCGAGCAAAATTATGGGGAGGTCGCCTAAGTGGAATGGCACCGTAAAAACTTTGGAAAAGCGGCTCCCAAAATGACGATCGGGTTTGTTGAGTAGGGTAAAAAGTTGCTTCGCGACGTTCCCTGAAAACGCAAACTGGCAGCGGGTTGCGGAGGCACTGAAAGGAATTAACAGTCCGAGATGGGGGCAGTTCTCATCTGCTTGCGGGCAGTAAGGAAGCGCGTTTCCTGAAAGTTGCTGTCGATCGATGCGGGTTCGAGTCCCGTCCTCTCCATTTCAAGTCCCTGTTGAAAAGTTCCAACCCGTGCCCTAACAGTTAAAGCATACATACTCGGCTGTTAACCGACTAAAACCAATGCTTTGCGTACTTGCACGGGTTGGTACCTGTGGAACCTCAGTGACCGTGGGGGTCTACATCGGGGTCATAGCTGCACGTTGGCCGCAGTCGGGTCATCAACTGCCTCAACAAAAAGCCATTACTGTTCCAGGCCGTATAAGGGCTAGCCCCTTGTCCCTTTAGGCACAAGGTTTGTCGGGCTTTGTTATGGCAGATATTCGCTAGCAGGCTGACGACTGACACTAAGCCGAGTTCATCGACAAGGGCTTCGAGTTCATGTTGAGTCACAAGCACACCTCCAGGGTTGACTATTCCTGAAATATACCATATAGTACCCTTGAAGGGTACTTTGAGTATACTAATAGTTACTGAACCTCAGTTTCGTCCACGAGGTTGTATTCCTTGACGGCCGCCATGACTAGCAGAGTGGACATAGGAACTCCTGTCTGCTGGGAGATTTTTCTCAGTTTTTCGTGCAAACGCTTGGGAACTGTGACTTTAATCACAGCAGTCTCTTCTTTGTCAGCCATTTCAAGCAGTCATGTTTAGTTGACACCAGCTTATCCTCTTTCGGAGTACCGATCGCACCTTGCTGCGATCGTCTGTAGGGATGCGGGCGCAGCGCGATAAAATGGCTGCTGCTGCGAAACTGTCCGCTAACAAATAAAAAGGTCGATCGCAAATCTCTAACCAAGGGAGCGATCGGATATATGAGTTACAGTCAGAAGCACGCAGTAACCAAACTACTTAATAAAAAAGGTGAAGTATGCGAAAATTCAAATATTATGTTATACTATTCTAGATGCGGGAGTATAGCTCAGTTGGTTAGAGCAGGTGACTCTTAATCTCAAGGTCGAAGGTTCAAGTCCTTCTACTCCCATCCCCAATAACCTACTATTCACAAGGCTTTGAGACTTTAAACTGTCTCTAGTAGGTCGTTGTTCGCTCACGATAGCAGCCAACGGCGGTAGCGGTTGGATTACAGTGAGTGTTTGCGTGGTCGGATTTTTAATGTCAATCGACCCGCCCGATCAATAAAAGTGCGATCGCCCAAGCTATTTTTAAACTAAATAACCACAGGAAATGGTGATTAGCTATGATGGCAAATCTCTCGGGGCGCTGCTATGGGCGCGATCGCGATTTAGGTGCGATCGCACATTTAATCAATACTTGCGAAGAAGTCGATCGGCTGGATCAAGGCACTTCAATCTCCGAACTACAACAAGAATTTAACCAACCGTCCCTAGATGTAGCGCGCGATATCCGCCTTTGGGAAGATGCGGAGGGAAAATTAATCGGTTTTTCTCAGTTGTCCGTTTCTGAGCCTGGGGAAGTAATTGACGGTTGGCTGTGGTTTCGCGTCCACCCCGACGCGCGCGGAGGCGATGTGGAAGCAACCGCGATCGCCTGGGGTGAAGTGCGGATGCGCGAAGTGTCTGCGATGCGGGGCGGGCGCGTGAAGCTGCGAACCTACGCTCGCGCTGAGGATTGCGATCGCATTTCTGTGCTGGGAAGTTGCGGTTTTAAGGTCGATCGCTATTTTTTCCGAATGGCGCGATCGCTCTCTGAAGCGATCCCAGAACCGCATTTCCCCGAAGGTTTCACGCTGCGTCAGTTCCCCGGCGAACAGGATGCGGCAGCTTGGGTAGAAATGTTTAACCAGTCGTTTATCGATCACTGGAATCATCACGATTTAACGGTGGATAAATTTAAGCACGAGTTAGCTAAACCCCATTACAGAAATGATTTAGACTTGATTGCTGTTGCTGATGACGGCACATTTGTCAGTTTTTGTTACTGCGAGATTAGTGTGGAAGAGTGCGATCGTACCGGGCGCAATGAAGGCTGGATTGCTTGTCTCGGCACTAGGCGCGGCTTCCGCAAAATGGGATTGGGACGAGCTATGTTGCTGGCTGGTTTGCATCGACTGAAAGCTGCCGGTGTCGCTACTGCTATTGTCGGCGTCGATGCTGAAAATTCATCAGGTGCGATGGGACTTTACGAGTCTGCTGGCTTCCACAATATTCGCAACAGCATTTCCTATGTTAAGGATGTTTAATCGATGTTACAGTTCGCGATCGCGCTTTGACCCAAGAAACCCGGTTTTTTACCGGATCTGCGGGTAGCAACGAAACATTTTCCTGAAAAAACCCGGTTTCTCGCCACTCGTGTAAGTTTTATCTAAAAAACTTTTGCTACCCCCTTGACACATATGTAGTATACATGTAGTATGTAGATATGGAAAGCGCAGGACAAGCAAAAACCTGTATTTTTCGTGCAAATTCTGAACCTTGACAACTAAATATTGCTCAAAATTTCAACGAACATCAATTTGAAAGTCTTGTAATATAGACTCGATGGTCATGTTGTTACTTTATACGAGACTGTTCGGTTACAAACTGACTCGGCTAGAGTCAGATATTGTACGAAATCAGTCTAATTTCAACGAGTTTCATGCGGATTCAGAACAGACAAGTTCAGCCAGATTTGAATCAACCAAAAAGACTGAGGAAATCCGCAAGATCAAACAAGCTTATCATTTAGAACGGCGCTTCTTTCAGTAAAGATTATCAGATTTCGTGAATCTTTACCGACACTGGCAATTTGCTAAGTCTCACAAAAAGCCAAAGTCGAGAGCAGATAAGCTACTAATCCAAAATCCAAAATTGCTCTAGGAGGTATCGGTAATGGTTCACATTCGTTTTGAAGGACGTTCCTATGACGTGGCGGAAAACCAACTGGGTATCGCGGCAGGAATGAGCGATCGAGCTATTAAGGAACGTCTGGCAAATCATTTTGATGTCAAGGGCGATCGCTTCGAGTCTTACGTTCTGGATCGCCGTCCCAGCGGTGATTTAATTGTGCGCCCCGAAGCTGTTTACGGCTAGAAATTCACTGAAAGCACGTATTAGGCAGCGCACCCCAACTAAAGAAGCTTACAAACTGGACACGTTCGACTTAAATCGAATTTCCTATCTGCCGAGAGGCTGACAAAAAGCTTCTCTGACTTGTGCGCTGCCTTTTATAGCTGAATTTTTTATATCTATCCGGCGCTTAAAAGTTCCACTTCGCGCCCAAACAAAGGAAGCTTACATACTAGCTCTTGGTTGAGCATTTCTCTTTAAAGAAAAGGTCGCGGGTTCAACTCCTGCGTATGTGCCAACGGCTTTCTTAACTTGCGCGAAGTGACTTTTAATGCTATAAGCTCTTGTTGTTAATCCAGGATAATAATTAAGGAATCCTGTTTGTATTGAAGACTTCTGTCCTCAAAAATAAATTGGGTATTAGCCATGAGAAAAAGACTGGCAATTTACCGATCGCCCAAGGAGATAGACAGTCTGATTCATGCCTTCCAAGAAGGCAACCTGTCGCGAAGTCAATGGACGCACGAAGCACATTTAACCGTTGCCCTGTGGTATCTGTGTTATGACTCCGAGCAAGAAGCAATCAATGCGATACGCAATGGCATTAAACGTTACAACTCGGCTCAAGGAATTGAAACCACAAAAAACAGTGGGTATCACGAAACACTAACGCTGTTTTGGGTGCGAACTATTCGCGGGTATCTCGCCGATGAAAGCCAAAATCGCTCGATCGTACATCTGGCTAACGGTTTGATTGCAAAATATGCCGATCGCAATTTACCATTTCGCTACTACACGCGCGATCGGCTGATGTCTTGGGAAGCCCGAAATAGCTGGGTTGAACCAGACTTGAGAGCGATCGAATTAGAAACAGTTTCCCTGAAATAGTTAATTTAAAATCGCAGTTTTTGCCGCGCCCCAATCGCGAGAGCTTACATACAGACCCTATTAGGTTTAGCCATAGGTTTACTAAAAAAAAGCTCCCCAAACTTGCGCGGTGATTTTTAAATTTCACTCGTTAGCGTGCAACAACTGCCAACTACCGATTTTGAATACTTCTCAAATCCAAAATCAAAAATCGAATAGGAAGGTAGCACCGATGAATATGAATGTAGCAGAGCGGGATTTGCGTTTGGAAATGCTCAACAGTCTGCTCACAACTCCTCACCGCCAATTAGAAAAGGTGGCAGAAATTCACAAGTTAATTATCGAATTAGACCCAATATTTTACGGTCATTTAGCAGTGTGGTATCAACGTCACGGCGACGTGCGCGATCACAAGGAAGTTTTTGCCGGAAATTTGCTGACTTCGGCGCTGACGGAACACCGAGATGCCGGTTTTATGATGCTGCAAGAGTTCCCTCCCTACGAGGTTTCGCGGATTGTGGACTTTATGAAGCAGCACCAAAATAAGGTGCCCCGCAGCGCGCGTACTGCTGTCACTCGCTATCTGAAATCGCGGGAAAAGAATGCACAGTTTTTCGATCGCGCCGCCATCCGCAACCGCAAGGCGATGAAGCATTTGTACGCAACGCTGCACGTCAAGCCGAGCGATCGCGCTAATGCTATTCTGTTTAAAGACAATCCGCCGGAAGACTCTCTGGCATTCGTTTTGAAGCAGTTGGCAAAGGCGGCGACACCTGCGGAACAGGCGAATTTGATTGTTGAGTACAAGATTCCGTATACGATCGCAGTTGGTGCGATCAGACAGCTAACGCCAACGGTTTTGGCCGCGCTGATTAACTCGATGTCGCCGCAGGAAGTCATCAACAATTTGAAATCGATTCAGTCGCGCGGCGCGATGGATCACCCGGAAGTCAAGCAGTTGATTGACTCGAAGCTGGATGAAGCGGCAAAGTGCGATCGGGTTTCTGCTTACAAAGCGAGTGTTGCGGGTACGGGCGCGAACTTCGACGCAGCAACGGCGGCGAAGCTGGAAGCGGTGACAAACGAACAGGTGAAGAAGCGCGGCAAGATTGCGAAAGCAACCGGTTTGTTGATTGACAAGTCGGGTTCGATGGAAAGTGCGATCGAAGTCGGGAAGCGTCTCGCTGCTTTGATTTCCGGCATTTCCGAGGCTGCACTGTTCGTTTATGCCTTTGACACGATGCCGTATCCAGTGCAAGCAAACGGCAGCGAATTGACAGACTGGGAACGCGCTTTCCAGCACATCCACGCTGGCGGCGGCACAAGTTGCGGTTGCGCGGTGGAAGCAATGCGGATTAAAAAGCAGGTAGTCGAGCAATTTATCATCGTAACAGATGAAGGCGAAAACTCTTCACCTTACTTCGTGGATGCTTATCCGAATTACTGCCGCAGGTTGGGGGTAATTCCGGATGTTGTGATTGTGCGAGTTGGTGCTTGGTGCGAATACGTTGAGAAGCAATTAAAGGACAAACAAGTATCGGTGGAAACCTTTACGTTTTCGGGTGATTACTACTCGTTGCCGAATTTAGTGCCGATGTTGAGCCGTCCTTCGCGGCTGGAATTGTTGATGGAAATTCTGGATACGTCGCTGCCTGTCAGGGATGATAAGTGATATAATTGGGCATGGCTCGTCAGTTAAGCTGGCGGGCTATGCTCGCAAAGTTAGTGGGAGTTAGAATTGTATGTCAACTGAGATTACATACACTGACGCTGAAGCAAATTTAGAAAATCTCTGCGATCGCGCTGTTGAAACTGGCGAAGTAATAGTTATTAATAGGCCTAACGGTAAAAATGCGGTTTTGATTTCTGAGGCAGAATTAGAAAGTTTGCTAGAAACCCTTTATTTGCTGAGGTCGCCTGCCAATGCAACTCGTTTGTTGACAGCATTAAAGAGAGCTAAAGCAAGAGTTGTTCAACCTCAGACGCTTGATGAAATTTGCCCAAAATCTGGGCTTGATGAAAGTGAGGTAGCGATCGCTAGTGACTGCTTGCAAAGCGATCGCGATCGACAACTGCTAGACAGTATCAATGATGCTTATGCAGATGGACTAGATTCGTCAGAGCAAGCTATGCTAGAGGGAATGCGTCAGCATCAGCGACAATTCATAGAAACAGAATGGTAATTTGTCAGGGGGATATCTACTGGATAGATTTGGGACAACCGATAGGTTCGGAACCCGGCTATATTCGTCCTTATGTCGTGATTCAAAACGATATCCTGAACATTTCTCTAATCAGAACTGTTATTGTTTGTGCATTGACTACTAATCTCAGACGAGCGAGGGCCATAGGTAATGTATTGCTTGAAGCAGGAGAAGCTGATCTAGCAGAACAAAGCGTAGTGAATGTGTCTCAAGTTTTTACAGTAGATAAGGCTTTGTTGACAGATAAAATTGGCCAACTATCTCAGGAACGAGTCCGACAGATTCTCGCAGGATTAGCACTTGTGACTAAACCAAGAGAAATAGATTCAAGTGAGCAAGAGGAGAATTGAAGTTTTAATTTGACCAGTTTTTCCCGATTTTCAATTATTCTCTAGTTTGAGCGATAATTTCTTGTAATTCTGGATTAGCGATGGATGAGACTAACTGGGAATCCGCACCAGCCAAAGCCGCGCGCAACTTTTCCGAAGTCAGTGCGGGATATTTCTCTAACACCTGCTGTTCCGTCCATCCCGCAGCAAAGAGCCCTAGCAAAAATTCTACAGATAATCGAGTTTCTGGCGCTGCTGGTTGACTTGTTGAAGCTTTCGGGTTTGGATGAATGAGCTTTCGCCAGTCCATTGTTTTACTTAAACGATTTGGGAAGATTCCGCCGATTATACTGCATTTTGGCACAGTACAAACACGGATGTCGTTGACTGACTTTGTAACAGGATACGGCAGGTAATACCATTTTAGATTTTAGATTTTAGATTGGGAATCACTGATGCCAACCAGGGTTTGGAGTTTGGCGACAGTGGCATTTTTTTTGAGCTGGTGTCATTTCCCCATTTTGCGATTAAATTGTTATTACGATCGCAGTACAGCACTTTCTTATAGACTAGAGTAATGGGGTAGCGACGGGGCGATCGCCCTTTTTCCTTTTGTCCGTTTCAATACCAAACCGCGTTAGCGAAGCCCTCGAAGAGGATCGCACTAGATCTCAACCCACTGTTCAACGAACTGTGCAACCCACTGTGCAATCAACAATACAACTACTTTAACTTCTTAAAACTATGGGAAAAAAGTCGAAAGCCAAAAAATCCCAGGTCAAAAAATCCAGTTTGCTCTGCCAGCGACTCCAAGAAGCTCTCGATCGAGGCAGTAAAGTTTGGATTAAAACAAATAATAGCAGTTTCGGCGGCATCCCGATTAATTTGTTCGGGGAGTTTGCAGAACTTTTGGTGATAGTTCCCCCTAACGAACAGGCGGAAAATATCGATGCTTACGGACAAGTTACGTGGCTGATTCGACTCTCTGATATTATTGCACTTGCTTACCCTACTGAATACTGGTCTAAAGATAGATTAGAAAGTTTGCTGCCACCTGATGCCGTTACTTCCGAAGTAGGAGATTAACTGTAAGGTGCGCTCTGATACCACCCTACTTTTAGCCAAATGGTAAGTGGAAGGTGCGCCGAAGAGCACTTTACACTTACCATTTTATAAGCTGTTTTACCAGCGAAAATATAAACAACTCCGACCGATTTTTATCAGTTTAATTATTCGTTGCAAGCTGAAAGCTTCACTTTACAACGGCCCCCCTCTAGTTGGCTGCAAGCGGCGAGAGCTTGAGCTTGTGCTGCTTCTTCATCGTCACCCCAGCCCGCACCTGCTCCTCCTTCGCCTAATGCGATCGCTCCACAATTATCGGTATTATAGGTCAGCGCTTCGCAGTCGTCAGCACCTCCTGCTTCTTCATTGCAGGCGGCTACTGCTGCGTTTAGTGCTCCTCTCTGTGAATCATGATTCCAACTAATACCAGTGGCGCCAGAAGTCGCAGAATAAGCAGTAGCTCCATAGGTGGTCTGAGCTTTAGCTACCTGGGCGGACCCCAAAATAGGAAGTGTCAGAGCTGTCACTACAACCAACTTAGAAAAAAGCTTTGGCAGCATATTTAATTGAGATATTTACAAGGTTAAAATTCTATCCTCGCTCAATATTATATTAGGATATTCATTCGTGTCAAGAGTGTTTACAATTCTTTGTCTTGGCTTTAATTAAAAGTGCGTTCTGTAAAATAAGTAAGATTACGGAGGTCAATTCAGTGGGAGATATCCGCAAAATTCTCAGCCAACTTGCGGCCCAAGAAGCGCACCTACTCGATACCGAGTTCCTGGCTCCCTGCGTGCGCGGGGGAAGCGTGCGGATACGGGTTAGCTCAATGGTTTATACTTTTCAACCGCAGCCGCGCAAATTTGAAGGATGGGCTATTTTTAGGCCAATTAATGAGAAAATTGCTGCGGTAATTGAGGAGCCGAGTTTGCCGCAAGTGGTCGAGTATTTGCAACTCCTCCTCCCCGTTCGCTTGCACTTGGCTTACGTGCTGCAAGGGCAAACGTGGCTGGCTTATCCTGTTAACGAATCTGATGCTAAACAGCGCACGGGTGTTGCGAAACCGGTACCGGTGCATTTAGTAACAGAAGGTTCGCAGTTTGAGGCGATTGTGGCGCGGTGGGACGGTCATTGTTTGTGGTTTGAAGAGATTGACAGGCGCGCCGATCCGCTGCCCTCTGAGAAGTTAAAAGCAGCTTTAAAAAAGTTGATTTTGCCTCAAGAAGTTCGCTTTAAAGGGATGACGCCGGAAATGCGAACTGTTTACGAATTGGTGTCCCGAAATATTAAAGATTTCGATCCGAAAGTGCGGGAAGAAAAGCGCTTGCAGCGGGCGTTGAAAATGGGCGGCGGTGAATTGCGGGATTTTTTCGCTCGCGAAAATTATTGGCTGGTTGAATGGACTAGCGGAACGGGAGAACACCACACTTCTGCGATCGCCAAAAATGACTTGACAGTTATGAGTGCGGGGATTTGTCTCAGCGGATTGGACAAAGACTTCGACTTGCATTCATTGGTGGGAGTCGTCGAAAATCGATAATTCTTGATTACCATGAGTATATTTTTTCACGAACAACTTTACAGAAGTGCCGCAGTGATGTCGCAGATCAAAAATTTCCCGGTAACGGTGTGCGGGGCGGGTGCTTTGGGTGCGAATATTACAGAAAGTCTGGCGCGATCGGGCTTTTGTCAGTTAAAAGTCATCGATCGCGATCGCATCGAGGAACGCAACCTTTCCACTCAACCCTATTATCGATCAGACATTGGCGCATTCAAAGCCAAAATTCTCACCAACAACCTCTACCGCGCTTTGGGAGTCAGCATTGACGCGCACTCAAAAGAATTGACACCCGCAAATGCCGATCGGCTGCTGGCCAACAGCGCCACTGTCATCGATACTTTTGATAACAGTGTCGGGCGGCAAGCAATCAAGGATTACTGTGCCAGTGCCTCCCTTTCATGCGTGCACGTCGGATTAGCTGCCGATTACTCCGAAATAATTTGGAACCAACACTATCGGGTTCCTTCAGCGGCGAATGATGACGTTTGCGATTACCCGCTGGCGCGAAACTTGGTAATGCTGACGGTTGCAGTTGCCTGCGAAGTAATTGTTACCTTTGCTGCTACCAAACAGCAACAAAATTTAACTTGCACGATCGGAGATTTTGCAGTAAAGCCACTTATATTGTAGAATGTCGGTTGACTGTTGCCAGAAACCCGGTCAATCAAGATTGGATGCCCCCATCCTATAAACCCGGTTTCTCACCCTCAAACAATCGTCCAACTTGCAAAAAACGCTTGAAAAATTAACAGGGAAAGTATGGCCGGATCACAGACTTTTTATTATTTACTAGCAGTTCTCGCCCTATTAGTTTTGACGGGCACAAGTAGAGCAAACTATGCCGCGGACTCGGAAGTTTGCTACACTAATGATTGCCATAAACCAGCAGTGAGACACCATAAAAGGATTTTAAAATGCGGCTCGAAAGGGGAAGATGTGAAGAAACTGCAAAAGTTGTTGAACGCGCGGGGCTTGTCCTCACACCCGATCGTAATTGATGGCGTGTTCGGCCCGACAACTCTCGCAGCAGTGAAGAAATTTCAGCGGCAAGCTCATATTCCTGTAGACGGAGTTGTGGGAGGCAAAACTTGGGACAGACTGTTTGCTAGTTCGTAACTTTAAGCACCGGACAACAAAGGTTCCTAAGCCATCATTGCTAATCATGAATCGCTGCGGTTTGTAGTTGTGCAGATAGCGCATTTTGTGCAACTACAAAAACAGAAGCTTTAATCAACAATCAATCGCATACTAGATTGCTAATGAATGAAGTTTTAGATTTTTGGTTTGGTCGATCGAACTCTCCTGAGTTTGGCAAAGTCCAAAAGAAGTGGTTTGAAAAAGATGCGAACTTTGACGCCGAAGTGCGATCGGGCTTTATGCAGAAATACGAACTCGCAGCCTCCGGTAAACTCGACTCATGGCAAGATTCCCCCGAAAACTGCCTAGCATTAATTCTACTGCTCGATCAATTTCCGCGCAATATGTTTCGCGGAACACCTCAAGCATTCGCCACAGACAGCAAAGCTTTAGCCACCGCCGAATACGCTGTTAACAATAACTTCGATCGCGAATTGCTGACTGTACAAAAATGGTTTATTTATCTGCCTTTTGAACACAGCGAAAACTTAGAAAACCAGCAAAAATCTGTCGAACTATTTAGCCAACTCAGCGGCGAACCTGACAGCGATTCAGTCATTGAATACGCGATGCAGCATTTGGAAATAATCGAGCGTTTTGGGAGATTTGCCCACCGCAATCAAATTCTCGGACGCGAAACAACCCCCGAAGAAGCGGAGTTTCTCAAACAACCTGGTTCGGGATTTTAAAGCGCGATCGCCAAATTTTTAGGCTATTTGCTGTACAGACTTAAAAATACTATAGTTAAGAGGAATACCCCACTGATTTTACAGCAAAAAGCACGGATTACAATTGATATAAAAAAATAGCGATGTTCGGCTAACATTTAAAATTTAAAATCAAATCGGCTACTAAAATTATCAGTATGTGTTTCAAACACCAAGAATATATAGATAAGCTTTCAACTCAATGCCCGCCACAGGACTATGAACCTAAAGAAATGCTGGCTTTTAGATTTGTATTTGAACCCAATGATGAACGATCTATTAATAACTTTAAACCAGTGCTAATCATCACTCCCCAGCGCAACCTCAAACCAGAAACTGAAGCAACCAGATGTCAAGGTTATGCGCTATCATTATTTGATACCAGGGAAAATGCCGAAAAACGTTATTTAAAACTAACAAAAAAAAGAAAAAAACTGCGCGATTCTCTGGGGACTCACATAGCAGCAGGATCGATCGACAAGACAGATGGAGTTGTCTCCAAAATAGATGATAACGGTCACTTGAGCCTACATGAATTTGCTACGGCTGATTTAGCAGCAAAATTTGTAATAACATCTTGTTTATTGTAAGGTACAAAAAAATGGAACAATTAATAGGATTTAAACTAAGTAAATTTCCTCTAACTCTCAGAAGCATAGTCAATTTAGAGTATTTCGACGGCCCGCTACTATCGCTTTTTGAGAATGAATACGGCGATAGCTATCTTTATTCTTGGTGCGATGTAGATAATTTGTACAATCGCTGGTTGGTTTTCAGAGTTGCACAACTAACTCTCAAGCTTTACATAGAGGGACAAGTTTCATTGCACGAGTTAATTGTAAATCCTGTTGACGGATTTCTCTATTCATTAGATATAGACAATGATTTACAGGTTAAAAACACTTATTTAATTCTGCCTGAAAATTTACCGACAATCTACTTGCCAGAAACAGATTCCTATTACGAACTGTCTGATTTAAATCGCGAAACTGCAGAAGAAGATAGGTTATTAATTTTTCAAAAAATTTCCGGTAAATCTCAACTTAGCAAGGTTTGAAGCTGACTAAAACACCAGATCCCCGACTTCTTGAAAAAGTCGGTATCTAATAGATCGCCTAGATCGCCCAATCGTCACCGGCGATACTGCACTCGATAAATCCGGTTATTCGCTTCCTCAGTAAACAGCAAACTTCCGTCAGGTAAAACCAGCAAACCAACCGGCCTCCCCCAAGTTTTCGGGCCCGACGGATCTGTCAGAAAACCAGTCAGAAAATCCTCATAATAACCTTGAGGGCGTCCGTTCGCCGCATTAAAAGGTACAAACACGATTTTATAACCAGTTCCAGCGTTCCGATTCCAACTGCCGCGAAACGCCACAAATGCCCCATTCAGGAATCTTTTGGGAAACGTTTTGCCGTCGTAAAACTGGAGCCCCAAAGCCGCCGAATGCGCCTGAAACAGCACGTCTGGCATTAATGTTTTAGCAGCTAAATCAGGTCGATCGCTCTGGCCGTTTTTGGTGTGGCGCGGGTCGAGCAAATTCGGCTTAAAATAAGTGTAAGGCCAGCCGTAAAACTCGCCTTGACGAATTCTTGTCAAGTAATCCGGCACCAAGTCATCTCCCAAACCGTCGCGTTCGTTGACTGTCGTGTAGAGTTGATTGGTTTTTGGGTGAAAATCCAATCCCACCGGATTTCGCAAACCGGAAGCAAAAATTTGCTGGTTCTTGCCGTCCAAATTCATCACTTGAACAGAGGCCCTCGGCAGCGGCTCGACATCGGCATTAGACTGCGATCCAACTGAGACGAAAAGCTTGCTTTTGTCGGGGGAAACGACAACATTTCGCGTCCAGTGTTGGTTGTAGCCGCCGCCCGGTAAATCGGCAATTTTTTGACCAGTACCGGTCAATTGTTCCTGCCCTTTTGTGTAGGGAAATCGGCGGACTTCAGCGGTATTTCCGAGGAAAAAATAGCGATCGGCAAAAGCCATGCCAAAAGGAATATTTAACCCGTTTTGGGCACTTGCAAAAGTCTTGCGAACCTCAGCAACCCCGTCGCCGTTGGCATCCCGCAACAGCGTAATCCGATTTTGCCGGGTTTCTGTTACCAAAACATCGCCTGTCGGCGTCAAAGCTAGCCATCGGGGAGCGTCTAAATTGTCAGCAAAAACGTTGACCACAAAGCCAGGAGGCACTCGCAGCACTGGCGATGCGGGAATCGGTACTACTTGAGGAGGTTTTGAGGCGCTTTCGCTGGCTCCTGGCTGCGGCAAAGTAGTTGCAACAATACGGATTGGCTGCGGCGACAGCGGTTTGGTCGGTACAATTTGATTTGTCCCAACATTTGTCAGCGGTGCACGGGAGGGAATTTGCGACACAGGGCCGTTGTCGCCCACAGCAGGGGCGATCGCATCTGTAGCTCGATCGCACGCAATCATCGGTAACAGCAGAATTAGCAGCAAGAAACGCAGGTAATACATAGCAGCCATTTCTCCACAATTGCTGGACAATTCTATTATTCTAACTGCTATTAAACAGCTAAGCCACCGCCGGCGCGGTGGCTTAATTCTATTTACTGATACCAGTTGTACAAAACAATGCCACTGTAGACCTGTGCTCCAAACCTTGAGCTTGATCAGTCAATCGATTTTAGATTTTAGATTTTAGATTTTAGATTGAAGAAAGCGACCCCACTAATGAATTTGGTGGCCTCCGACCAAATTGCTTTTGGTCATTCCCAATTCTCTAATCAAAAATCAAAAATCGAAAATGGTATAACCTAGGTCTACCAAAGTCCTCTCACAGGAGCCGGACGGGGAGCCGGAGCCGGAATTGGACGGGGAGCCGGAATCGGAGCCGGAGCCGGAGCCGGACGAGGAGCCGGACGCGGTGGCGGTTCTGGAGCCGGACGCGGTGCAGGTGCTGGGGTTGCGGGACGAGCAACCGTTGTGGCTACCACCTTATAATCGGGGATCACCGCGATATTTTGTATCTGAGATCCGGCGACGGTAGCTCTGACTTTCATTCCCGGTACTAGGCCAATAATTCTCAGGACGCATCTTTGAATCCTGAGAGTCCTGTACGGCGCGCTTTCTTCGCGAATAGTTACTACATCGCCGACAATACTTTTGACAAAACCGACAATGGTTGTAGTGTTTGCTGTTGTGGTGGTCTGCGTTTGGGCTATTTGAGTTGCAGGGTTAGCCATCGCAGGATGTACTGAGACCGCCGAAATTACCACCGACAGTGTTGCACCTGTCAATAATTTGATGTTCTGAAGACGCATTGAAACCTCACATTAACTGCTATTCAGGGTCGGGTTTGCTTCCGCTGCACGAAAGTCCCAACCTCTATACCTAATCCAGTTTAATCCCCAAAGTAGGAAATTTATGACAATCTCAAAAAAAGATTATCGAACAAGTATTGAAAGACTAAATTTTACATCATAAGTTCCCGATTTACAACAAGTTCAGCGGTTTGCATCTCTAGAGTGTTGCCGTGATATATTGAGTTTATTCGATCGACCGTAGCAGTTTTTTTCCGCCAACCTAACTGTTGCTGGGAGGAACTCTACCCCAAGACAGATTGTGCTTGCCCGATACAGCAGCGCCATAGTTTGAATACTCGATCGCCAGTCGGCTATGCTAAAAAATCAAATTAGTCGGAGGTAAAATTTAATCATTTTCTGGCAATATTTACGCATAAACCGGGTTGTCTCACGACATTCTATTGCGTAACTTCACTGAGCCGCTTATAAAAACCTTGTGGTTTTAGTATTATTGCCTAAGCTTTGTGTTAAGTTACAAGTTATCAGTGGTGGAATTTAAACTAAAAACTGTGCAGCGCAGTTGCCGTCAAAAAGCCATCTCAAAATTTTTCTAATCGGGTGTGATTTGCGGATAATTAGATAGGAACTTTGTAGGAACTGCTGGTGAGGAGTTTAGCGAACAAAACAATGGTGAAGAGCAAATTTTTGTTTAACAAGTTAATTTTACTGAGCTTGAGTGCCGCCGCGCTGTCGATCGGCTTACAACAGCAGGCGACTGCCGAACTGGTGGCTAATTCAAGTAATAGTGCGATCGCAGCGCAGCGGCCCACATCCGAGACAAAATTGCCGAATCTCGGAACTCCAGAACTGCCGCCCCTGGGAGAACCATTTCGTTATATTCCCCAGGAACCAACGCCTGCGGTAAATCCTATTGAGGAAGTGCGTTTAGTGCTGAAATTGCGAGAACGCCGCGTCTATGTTTACCGACAAAATAAGGTGCAAACCAGTTTCCCGGTTGCTGTGGGAAAAGGCGGGTGGGAAACTCCTACAGGGAATTTTAAAGTTATGCAAATGATCAAAGATCCAGTTTGGCAAAATCCTTGGACAGGAGAACTTATTCCTGCTGGGCCAGACAATCCATTAGGGAGTAGGTGGATGGGGTTTTGGACGGATGGCAAGAATGTGATTGGTTTTCATGGTACTCCGAATCCAGAGTCGATCGGGGGGGCGGCTTCTCACGGCTGCGTCAGAATGTTTGATAAAGACGCACAGGCTTTATTTGAGAAAGTCGCAGTTGGCACACCGGTGATAGTTGAGCATTAATTATTTGGAGGTTGGGGTGCATAAAAACACATGAACAGGCAAGATGCCTGTTCCACAAAGACTTAAATTTGGTTGTGAGGAGTAGGGGTTGGGCAGGAAAGCCCGCCCATGAAAGACTTATTGATAATGCAGCTATTGGGTGAGTTAAAACTTACATTTTGCACCCCTCTCAGCAACAGGCTTTCGGGCCTGTTCCACAACAAAGAGTTAAATAGATTGCTGATATTTTTCCAATAACTCCGGGATGTAATCGTAGCCATCAACACCGATCGCCGGAAGGATATTCGCTCGACTTTTCGCCAAAGATTGTTTAAAAGATTCCGCCCCCATTTGACCCCGCAAAATAGTCAACAAACCAGCCGATTGACGCCACTCCATCGCTCCAATTTGCTCCAAAGTATACATCCCCAAACTGCCCGCAAATATCGCTTTTTCTAGTGCGTTGATTCTGTAATAAGCTTGAGCCAAGTAAGCCAAATTCAGACCTTGCAAATATAAATCCCCGGAGAATTGAGCCGCTTGCCAACCTTTGAGCAAATATTCGATCGCACCTTCAGCATTTTCCAGGGCAATTTTAGCGATCCCGAGACTGCTGGAACAAAAAGCTTGACTTTGCCTGTCTCCCAATTTTTCCGACAGCAACAAACCTTGTTCCAAATAACCGATCGCACTCTCATAAACCTCCGGTTCCACCTCCTCCAACTGCCGCGCTTGAAACACTTCACTGTAACCCAAATTAGCCAGAGCATTTGCCTCGCCTTGTCGCTCTCCCGCTTGTCGTGCCATAATTAAAGCCCGCTGGCTGTAATTAATCGCTTCCTGATAATTTTTTTGAGCAACATAGTTGCGGCTGATGTGATTGAGATTGGCAACTTCGCAAGCTTTGTCTCCTTCGGTACGGGCAATTTCCAGCGCTTGCTTGTGCAGCAAGATCGATCGCTCATAGGCCCCAGCCGCCTGCATCGAATAACCCAGAAGCGTCAGAATCCGAGCTTTCGCTTGAGTGCCTTCAACTCGCCGCAGCGGTTCATCTAAATAATCCAAAGTATGACGCAGGGCTTTACCATCAAACGAAGCAAAAATTCCCCCGTAAAGCGGAAAGTATTCTCGCTGAGAAAAAGCGCGCAAAATTTGCAAAGTTACTTGAAAACAAGCATTTGCCAACTGCTCGCCGCTCTTGGTAGAATTATTAAACCCACTAGCTAGCTGACTCCAAATTACCGCAAAAGTAATGTAAGTAGAAATTGAAGCTTTTGTGGACACTTTGGAATCATAAACTTGCTTATCAAACCATGTCGCCAACGCCCGCTGCAAGCATTGCAAAATAATCGCGACTTCCACCAATATGCCTAAATCTAAATTCGATTGCTGGGCGGCGAATTGAACTACAGATTCACCGAGCGCAATAGTATTCAACAGAGCCTCGGGAAAGGGACTATTAACTTTTTTTGCCCAAAAAGCCCAAGGCCCACTTTGTTCGGGACTACCGGCAAATCCTAGCTGCTGCGGCTGATAAATCCAGCCCACAAGTTCCGGTTCCAAACGCTGCCAAGATTCTAAACCTTTGGCGATGCCGGCGGTGATTTGCTGCAAATCTTGTTCGGTTTCGGGATTGGCAGTTTGCAGCATTTGTTGGTGCAGAGATTTTGCCAATTGCTGCAATTGAGCCAGAGTCAGCGGATGTTCTTTATTCGGATCGATTACTTGCAATAATGCCAAGAGGCGGGCATTAGATTCAGCACTAACGATTTGTTGGATTGAGGATGCAATTGCGCGAT
Source organism: Microcoleus sp. LAD1_D5 (assembly GCF_036702115.1). Lineage (NCBI taxonomy): Bacteria > Bacillati > Cyanobacteriota > Cyanophyceae > Oscillatoriales > Microcoleaceae > Microcoleus > Microcoleus sp. LAD1_D5. The sequence continues at coordinate 30,504 of NZ_JAUBSA010000027.1, forward strand.
CGACGCGGTTATCTTTCTGCCAGCGTTCCCATTCTCCTTGGATGGTTTTGAGAGCTCGGAGGGTGCGATTGGCCTTTGCTTGTTTGATTTCGTCTTTTTCATTTCTGAGTTGATTTTCAGTGGCATCGAGGCGTTCACCGAAACAGCGTTCAAAGATTTCGCCAGTACCAGTGCTAATGTCTTGCACCAGCATTTGATAAACTTGTTCTTTGGAGCGAATTTGACCTTTGAGGGTGATTTCGACAATTTTGTCGATTAGGGCTAGGTAGCGATCGCGCAGTGAGGTAGAGTCTGGCATAAGTTATTTTTAGTTAATAAGTTTTTATTGACACCGCAGACAGTATTTCGCGCTGCTACTTAATTTTACAGCTCATCCTGATTAATGCCCATTGCTCGGAGGCGATATGCCAATCGATTGGCTCGCTGACTTTCTAATTAGGCTCGCTGCCTTTCAAACTCCTCTGGAGTCTGAACCCAATCGCCACTAGCATTGTACCAACGCAGCCCCTACCTCAAACAACCTTGATAACAAGCTTCCCACAAACCTATACCTAATTCTAATTCCGGTATCCAGAAGTGCGGCTCGGTTAAAAGTTGTTCGCCGTCAGGATTACCCATCAAGCGAAATATTCTCGGTTGATTGTTGTACCGCCTAAAAAAAGTAGTAAGGAATCTGTAAAATCTGTTCGTAAACTCGCCACTTAGTAGGTGGTTTATTTGATGTTTCTTCTGTGATTCCTAAATCCTCATCTTCTGTTCCAAGTGACACCTGTTTTACTGCTACCAGAGGACTGACATTTTCTTGCCACATCACGTAGCCCAGGCGCAATTAGTCACCTCGATAAAATCTCGGAGTCCCCAAGACAACAAACCAATCAGGTCTTTTGTACCAATTGAGATGGTTAGAAGTGTAGTAGAGATTAAAGCCTGTCGCTATAAATATTTGTTCTGGTGGATGATTTGCGGGGCGGCAGGTTAGACGCAGCAGTTCGGGTTGAAACTTGTGGAATTCGTCAGCCAAACCGGGTCCCTCCGGGTCTTCACTGGGTAAATCATACATCGTAGGGAGGACTTTTGTTTGCGAATGCTGCGAATCCGGTACGTACATCGTCATAAGATTACCCAGGCGAGACGGTTTGAGGAGATTGAGGCGGCACGGCAATTGTAATATTATAGCGCGATGTGATTTCTTTCGGCAGAAAGTCAGTATCTTTTGCACTGGGAATTTTATCGAGATAGCAATCTTTTACTGCTAACATAAAACCTTTGATCGCTTCTGGTGAATTTTGGGAGTCTGCTACCTGCAAAAATTCTTGCCATTTACTCTCATCTTTGCCGTTAATATCTAGCAAATGCAACCCCGCTAAATACTCGGCTACCGGATCGAGAGAAAAACGGATTTGGTCCTGGGCTACACCTTTTGTTTGGATGATTCTGAGTTTGTCTTCTAAATACTTGAGCCGCGATTCTGCATTCTCTCCACCCAGAGCATCTATAGCATTTTGACGGTTGGCGGCTGCGGGTCGATAGGTTGGCTTCAGGCATTTCCAAGCTAGGATTTTAGCATCTTTGTGGACGGTGGAATCGCTGAATTTATCCCCTGGTACGCTGCGATTGAGTTGGTTTAAGTAGTGCAGCATTAACTCGGCAATATTATCCGGTAAATTGCCGTCTGTTGTGCCTTCTTTCTTGGCAATGATTTGGTCAGCATAGAGTTTTGCTAGCAAAATGGTGATGTTTCTTTCGCCTGCTATTGTTGATAGTTGGATACAGGCATTGAAAAATTCTGTGTCGCTGAATAAGTCGCGCTTTTGTCGTTGGCTGAGATAGCTTTCCATGAACGATGACAGTCGATTGCCAGCAATGCGGAGGGGTTTGATTGCAGTCTTGGTGACTCGACCTAAAGGTTCTTCCAGCCGCGAAGTTACGAGCAAAGCATTAACCGGAAAATCTGGCATTTCCGGTCGAATTGCTGTTTGTGTCTGTTCGCTCATTTCTGAGAAGTGATCGACGATGACTAGGATGCGCCGCTGTTTGAGCAACTGTTCTAATAATTCTTCAGAAATCGGCTCGGCAGTGTCGGTTAAATCTTGCAATTGACCGCGAATAGCTTCGATGAATGGCTGTTTGCCTTCTGCTACTTTCATGTTTAGTTCTGATTCGATGAGAACTGGCAGCATTCGATGATGGCAAATGCGTTCTTCAGGATTATCGGACATCGCCCATTTGCCAATCAGACAAGCTAAACTGGTTTTTCCGGCTCCCCCTTCTTCCCAAATCAACAAACAGCCGCGCTTTTGAGCAAATGTGGGCTGCAAATCTTTGCCTTTGAGGGTGGCAATTGTCTTGTTGTCGAGGCTGACGGGGACGGGGACGAAAACTTGGCGATCGCGCACTGTTTCCCGCTTCTGAAATTCGTCTCGCGTGGCTTGGATGTGTGCTGCCACCCAAGCATCGAGAACTCTGGGATGGTATTTTAAAAATATCAAGTTGCCGAGGGATACATCTGTGCCGAAAACTGGTACTTTGAAGCCGATAGGTTTTAATATTTCGTAAATTTTTAGCAGCCACAAGGGGCGGATGGCAAAGGTTCCGAAGAGTAAAAATAAGTAAATTCCGGTTCCCCAGAAGTAGGGATTTTGGATAATGGATTTTACGAAAAGGCGCTCTCTTTGTTCGTCTTTGAGAACCTTGATGTATAGACGGAGACTGCCGATCGTTAGTTGTGAGAAATCAGCTTTAGCTTCTGCCAAAGTTGTCAAGGCTGATTCTAAGTTGGATACAGCCTGATTTAACTCCGGTGAAGTTAGCGTCTTTGCTTTTTCTTGAAGGCTAAGAGCAATACTCCCCAAAGCAGAGACTGCAAAGGTACGCACAGTTGCATCTG
>NZ_JAUBSA010000027.1:33490-33856 GCF_036702115.1 Microcoleus sp. LAD1_D5
AGTCTTTAAGCAGGGGAAGTAGGTGCGGCAGTGCAGTTTTAGCTTCTGCACCGATACTCCCCAAAGCATAGGCTGCATTGCTACGCACATTTGCATCTGAGTCTTTAAGCAGGGGAAGTAGGTGCGGCAGTGCAGTTTTAGCTTCTGCACCGATACTCCCCAAAGCATAGGCTGCACTGTCGCCTACAGATGCATCTGAGTCTTTAAGCAGGGGAACTAGCTGTGGCAGTGCAGTTTTAGCTTCTGCACCGATTCTCCCCAAAGCATCGGCTGCACTGCGACGCACATTTGCATCTGAGTCTTTAAGCAGGGGAACTAGCTGTGGCAGTGCAGTTTTAGCTTCTGCACCGATTCTCCCCAAAGCAT
>NZ_JAUBSA010000027.1:33956-76985 GCF_036702115.1 Microcoleus sp. LAD1_D5
CATCTGAGTCTTTAAGCAGGGGAACTAGCTGTGGCAGTGCAGTTTTAGCTTCTGCACCGATTCTCCCCAAAGCAGAGGCTGCATCCCTACGCACATTTGCATCTGAGTTTTTCAAGGCTTTAGCAAGGGCAGGAATAGCAGGGCGACCAATTTGTCTCAGAACGTTGGCAGCACTCCGGCGGACTTGCAAATTCTTATCCTGCACGGCTGCCATCAAAGCGGGGATAGCTGGTTCACCTATTTCTGCTAACTTCTCAATAGCTGCATCAAGTTCCCTGCCATCGTTAGTCTTTAACTTCTCGATGAGGGAAGCAATCTCTTTGGGATTAGCCTTGGATGCGCTCAGGTTTTCAGCAGCAGCATTGCCAGTCAACAGCAAAGGCGATGTGAAAGATAGAAACGAGAGGGCAATTACGGCAACTAATTTTTGTCGGTAGTGCTTCGTCATGGGCCAAAATCCTGATATTTAATGAGCAGTCTCAGCCATTTGAATAATTGTATCTACATTCTAATCAAATTGGTTCCAGAGTCGGGGCGATCTAAATTGGTGCTTGTCTGTGGTGAAAACGATCGCCCTAAATACTGCTTAAAAAGCGGCACTTTAAGAACATTCCGCAGTCTAAGGCATAATTAGATATCTTATATTCTATGATTTGTTTATGATTTCCGAACCCCTTACCCTCTCAACCAGCAATCCGGTTTTAGCAGCGAAAGGATTAACTCGCCGCTTTGGCGGTTTAATTGCTGTAAACGATGTATCTTTCACAGTTCAAAAACACGAAATTTTTGGATTGATCGGCCCTAACGGTGCTGGCAAGACCACTCTATTTAATGTAATGACTGGACTGATACCTGCCTCTAGTGGCAATCTGATTTATCAAAACGAAAATATTTCTAAACTGCGACCTTATCAAATTGCTAATAAAGGTATAGCCCGAACATTTCAAAATATTCGGTTGTTTGGGGAACTTTCGGCTGTGGAAAATGTGGCGATCGCCCGCCACATCCACAGTCGATCGGGCAATCCAGCTTTATCGCTGCTGGCAGGGATTTTCGGCTTGCCAGCGTCTAAGGAAATGGAACGCAAAACCCAGCGAAAAGCCTTAGAATTGTTGGATTTAGTCGGATTGGGCGATCGCGCGGGCGAACAAGCGCAAAACTTGCCCTACGGCGACCAGAGGCGCTTAGAAATTGCCCGCGCTTTAGCATTAGAACCGCAAATATTGCTGTTAGATGAACCTGCTGCGGGCATGAATCCCAATGAAAAGCACAAATTAAGCGAACTTATCCGAAAAGTGCGCCAACAATTCAATTTAACTGTAATATTGATCGAGCATCATGTACCGCTAGTTATGGGATTGTGCGATCGAATTGCCGTCTTACATTTCGGTCAGCTTATTGCCTTGGGCGAGCCTGCTATTGTCAGGAATGACCCGGCTGTGATTGAGGCTTATTTGGGAGATGAAATGTAGAAAATTTAACTCGTTCCCAGCCCGCGCCTTGGAACGAGTTAAATTAATAGTTAGCCTTAAATGAATCTTCCACTCCTCTTAAGAGGACTTCAGCTAGGAGCTAGTTTCAACCCCTGGCGGACTGCTGGAAAAGAGACAGTTTTGTTATTAACAATCAAGTCACAGAAAATGCACGACAGCCCACCCAAAACCCCCCAAAACATCCTCTTAGAACTCAAGAATATTTCTGTAAATTATGGTGGCATTCAAGCCATACAAAATATTAATCTCACGATTAATGCGGGCGAGGTTGTCAGTCTCATCGGTGCCAACGGTGCGGGCAAAAGTACCACTCTGAGAGCTATTTCTAAAATAGTTAATGTGCGACAAGGACAAATTATTTATAGCGGGCGCGACATTACCCGCCGCCAAGCTCACGAAGTTGTGAAATTGGGAATCGCCCACAGTCCAGAAGGGAGGCGCGTTTTGGCGCAGCAAACTGTGTTGACTAACTTAGAATTAGGGGCGTATATTCGATCGGACTCGGCGGCAGTAAAAGCCGATTTAGAGCGCCAATTTGAGATATTTCCGCGCCTAGCAGAAAGGCGCCGCCAGCTAGCAGGAACCCTCAGCGGTGGGGAACAGCAAATGCTGGCGATCGCCCGTGCCCTGATGTCGCGCCCGAAGCTGCTATTATTAGACGAGCCTAGTTTAGGTTTAGCACCTGCGATCGTCAAAGAAATTTTTGCAATTATTCAAAATCTGCGCTCCACAGGCGTTACAATCCTCTTAGTCGAGCAAAACGCCAGTTTAGCACTGCAAATTGCCGATCGGGGTTACGTACTAGAAGCTGGTAATATTACCCTCACAGGTATTGGAGCGGATTTGCTAAACGACGAGCGAGTCAGGAGCGCATATTTAGGTTGACTTGGTTAATTTTAGGAATCTTGACCGCTTTCTTTGAAGCCGTCAAAGACGTTTTTGGCAAACAAAACCTCAAAAAAAGTGACGAATATGTCGTCGCTTGGTCTTTCTCATTTTTTTCAGTCATCTGTTTGATTCCCTGGGTACTTTATACAGGAATTCCGGCATTAAACTCTCAATTTTGGCTCGCCCTACTAATCGGAGGTAGCATCAACGCTGTCACAGCCCTCCTCTACATCAAAGCCATCAAACTATCAGATTTATCCCTGACACTACCGCTGGTAGCTTTGACACCATTATTCATGTTGGTAACTTCACCGTTAATTGTTGGTGAATATCCCAAATTTTTTGATTATATTGGCATTTTACTAATCGTAGCAGGCTCTTATTTATTAAATATCAAAGAGAAATCTAAAGGATATTTAGCCCCATTCAAAGCACTGCTGGATGAACCCGGGCCAAAATTGATGTTAATCGTCGCATTACTATGGAGTATTGCCGCAAATTTTGACAAAATAGGAGTTACAAATTCCTACCCTATTTTTTGGATATTCTCTTTGTTTGGTACAATGAGTGTTTTGCTACTGCCAGTTTTATTGCACAAAACCCCAAATCCAGGGCGACAAATTCTCAAAGAATTACCAATGCTAGCTGCTATGGGGTTTATCAATGCTATTGGACTGATTTTTCAAATGCAAGCTTTGACATTAACTTTGGTAGTGCAAGTGATCGCGATTAAGCGTACTAGCGTGTTAATGGGTGTATTGTTCGGTCATTTCATTTTTAAGGAAAAAGATATTCAACAAAGATTATTAGGGGCCGGAATCATGATTTTGGGAGTTTTATTTATCAGTTTATAGGTTGAGATTTCCGGGACTTTGACGCTCATTCTCCCCCCGAATGTAGGGGCGGTGCCCCCGTGCCCGCCCTCTCGGTTGGGCGGGAATGTCCGGGTGGGAAACACGCCCTAGCCTCTATTGATGTATAAGTCATGTTATACTCAAGGCGATCGCACTTTCTCTCACTATTTTTATTAAGATAAAAAAAATTAATGCACAAAATAGCCGCCACACCCGGAGGTTGGAACCCTCAAGCAGAAGGAGTAATTTTTATTCAGCAAACCCCAGCACCAATAGTATTTATTAGTGCTGCTGACACCGACATTCAAACTCTCGCAGCCGCCGCATCCAAAATGCCGGCAAAATTTCCAAAAGTGCGCGCAGTAAACCTGCTTCAGTTGCAGCAACAACTAACAATTGATACTTATGCCGAGGAAGTTTTAGAACGCGCAGAGGTGATAATCTTAAGGCTGTTAGGAGGGCGTTCTTATTGGTCTTACGGGTTAGAGATTCTGCGGGAAACTGTGCAGAAAACTAACGCAGCACTGATTGTAATGCCGGGAGAAGACAGTCCCGACCCCGATTTAATCAGCCATTCCAATGTATCGCTATCAGCAGTCAATAAACTGTGGCGTTACTTCACAGAAGGTGGAGTCCAAAACTTTGTTAACGCACTCAAGTTTGCCGCCGATACTTGCCTGAAAACTGCTTACAAGCCGCCGCTACCTCAAACAGTTTCCCGCGTCGGAATTTACGATTGGAAAAAGCAAACTGAATCGTCTCTAACTTGCGTACACGGGGACATTACTTCTACATCTAAAGTCGGAATTTTATTTTATCGTGCTCATTACTTATCAGGAAACTTAGCACCAGTTGATGCACTTTGTCAAGCTCTAGCAGAGCGAAACTTAGTACCCGTTCCCGTCTTTGTGTCTTCTCTGCGGGAACCAGATTTGCAGATAGAATTGCTGGAATATTTCCAGCCAAAAGAATCAGAACCAATTCAATTATTGCTCAACACCACAAGTTTTGCAGTTTCCGGTTTTAGCAGTCAAGAACCGGAACAAAACAGCTTAAAATCCTTAGACGTTCCCGTATTGCAAGCAATCTTCAGCGGTGGCGGTTTGGAAGAGTGGGAAACTGAACTTCAGGGACTTTCGCCCCGCGATGTAGCGATGAATGTAGCATTGCCGGAAGTAGACGGAAAAATCATTACTAGGGCTGTTTCTTTTAAAGCGGTACAGACTTGGAACAGCGAATTAGAAACAGATGTAGTAGGCTATGTAGCAGCGGGCGATCGCATTCAATTTGTAGCAGATTTAACCGCGAATTGGGTGAAGATGAAACAAACCCCAGCCGCCAACAGACGCATCGCCATAATTCTGGCAAATTACCCCACTCGCAACGCCCGCTTAGCCAACGGCGTCGGCTTAGATACACCCGCTAGCTGTGTCGAAATCCTCAAAGCTATGCAGCAAGCCGGCTATCAAATTGAAAACATCCCCGCTAGCGGCAACGAGTTAATTGAACTGTTAACTTCTGGCGTAACCAATGACCCGGAAGGACGCGAATTGGGGCCTGTTAATCAATCTTTGGATTTGGCACAATATGAAGAATATTTTGCTAGTTTGCCACCGGAAGTACAGGAGGGGATTTGTAAAAGATGGGGGCTTCCGGGAAGCTATGCACAAGATTTTATAAGTAACAATACGTCTTTTCCGATTCCGGGAATTCAGTTTGGGAATGTATTTGTGGGAATTCAACCATCGCGGGGATATGAAATTGACCCTAGTTTGAACTATCATGCCCCCGACTTAGAACCAACTCACAATTATCTAGCTTACTATTATTGGCTACGAGAAAAGTGGGGAATTGATGCTATAATTCATGCCGGAAAACACGGCAATTTAGAATGGCTTCCCGGTAAAAGTATAGCCTTGTCTAACAAATGTTATCCAGAAGTAGCATTAGGCGCGATGCCGAATTTTTATCCCTTCATTGTCAACGATCCGGGGGAAGGTTCCCAAGCAAAAAGACGATCGCAAGCTGTGATTATCGACCACCTGACACCGCCGATGACTCGCGCCGAACTCTACGGGCCTTTGCAGCAGTTGGAAACCTTAATTGATGAGTATTGCGAAGCCCAAAGTTTAGATCCGTCCAGATTGCCCATGATTCGCGATCGCATTCTCGCCCTCACCAACAAAGAAAACTTAGATAAAGACTTAGGAATACAACTAAATAAATCGGAATTTACAGAATTTATCACTCGCACAGACGGCTATCTTTGCGAACTAAAAGAATCCCAAATCCGCGACGGATTGCACATTTTCGGTCAGTGTCCCGAAGGTAGACAGTTGCGCGATTTGATAATTGCGATCGCCCGCCATCCCACCAACGGGCGATCGGGCATAACCCGCGCCCTAGCAGAAGACTCAGGCTACGATTTCGACCCCTTAACCTGCGATCCAACCTCGATAATTCAGCACCGCACAGCAGGCGATTTAACCGCAGAACTCGAAGAAAAAGCCGCTGAATTAGTAGATAAATTAATCGGAAACATCCGCGTTCATCCGCGTTCAAATGCGGTTAAAAATATTCCAATAGGAGAAGCAACACAACAAGAATTAGACTGGATAAATAACTATCTTTTACCTTCACTCCTCCAAACAAACCAAGAAATTACCAACCTTTTGCGCGGCTTAGATGGGCGGCACATACCAAGCGGCGCATCCGGCGCGCCCACTCGCGGCCGACCAGATGTATTGCCCACCGGTCGCAATTTTTACTCAGTAGATATCCGTGCCATTCCCACAGAAACCGCCTGGAGAGTTGGCAGAGTTGCTGCTGAAACTTTAATCGAAAGATACACCCAAGAAAACGGCGAATATCCGAAAACTTTGGGTTTGTCAGTGTGGGGAACATCCACCATGCGGACGGGGGGAGACGACATAGCCGAAGCCTTGGCGTTGATAGGAGTTCAACCAGTTTGGGATGGCCCTTCGCGCCGGGTTGTAGATTTTGAAATCTTGCCAGTTTCTGTTTTGGGGCGGCCGCGCGTTGATGTTACTTTGCGAATTTCTGGCTTTTTCCGCGATGCTTTTTTTAATTTAATTGATTTGTTTGACAGTGCGGTAAAAGCTGTGGCAGATTTAGACGAATCGGCAGAAAACAACCCTTTAGCGGCACAAGTTAAGGAAGAGATTTTGTATTGGGAATCTACAGGTTTGAGTCAGGAAGAGGCGCAAGGGCGATCGCAATTTCGAGTCTTTGGCTCAAAACCAGGTGCTTACGGCGCAGGACTTCAAGGCATAATTGAAGCTCAAAACTGGACAGACGACAGCGATTTAGCAAAAGCTTACATTAATTGGAGCAGTTACGCCTATACCTCCTCTAGTTCCTCAAATTTGCAGGGAGATGTAGCAGGAGTTAAACAGAGTGAATGGGGATGTTCTGCACCCGAAGCATTTGAAAAACGCCTCGGTCAAATGCAAATAGTTCTGCAAAACCAAGACAACCGCGAACACGACATCCTCGACTCGGATGATTATTATCAATTCCAAGGCGGAATGACGGCAGCAATTCGCAATTTGCAAGGCAAAAATCCTGAAACCTATTTCGGAGACAATTCAATTCCCGAAAATCCGAAAGTGCGGCAACTGCGGGAAGAAATTGCGCGGGTTTATCGCAGTAGGGCTGTGAATCCCAAATGGATAGAAGGTGCGATGCGACACGGTTATAAAGGCGCGTTTGAAATTGCAGCAACTGTAGATTTTTTGTTTGCTTACGATGCTACGGCAAATTGTGTAGAGGATTTTATGTATGAAGGAATCGCAGAGGCTTACATTTTTGATGAGAAAGTGCAGGCATTTATTCAAGAAAACAATCCTTGGGCACTGCGAGATATGGCGGAAAGATTGCTAGAAGCTCGTCAGCGGGGGTTGTGGGAGAGTGCGAACCAGGATACATTGGATAAATTGAGGTCGATCGCCCTGCAAGCCGAAGCAGTCATCGAATCCCATACTGGTTTCTAGTCTAAACGGAGAAATGATAGAATTTAGTTAATATGCGAGGAATCCATGTTGCGCGATCTCACCATCCAAAATTATCGCTGTTTTAAAGATTTTCATATCGACGAGCTAGCTAGGGTTAATCTGATAGTTGGTCAGAACAATAGCGGTAAAACTACTTTTTTGGAAGCCATTTATTTATTAGTCCAACAACAGAGTATTCAAGCTTTGTTTGATGTACTAAATGGCCGTGGTGAAATGAGCAACATAAAAACTCAACTTGCATCGGGCCAAGCAGTAAACCGGAGCAAGTATCAATTTGAACATATTTTTTACGGACATCAACTAACCCCAGATCGAAGTATTTATATTCAATCCCAGAAAGAAGAACAACTCTCACTCAAAATCCAAGCAACCCCTACAAACCAACAAGTGGTAATTCCGGTAGCTGAAGAACTAGAAACAAGCTTTTTAGCATGGGAATTAATTGCTTACTACAATCAAAATTCCCAAGTCAAAATTTCACTGCTGCGCGATGCGACTATTGCTAATATTAGTAGTTTACTTTCTGTTCAGTCAACAGAGATAAATGATAACTCTTTGTCGCTTGTTGGAGCCAGCCAAGATAATTATAATTTAATCAAAACTACGGCAATAACTTTTAACAAAATGGCTGGGCTTTGGGATGCTATAACACTGACACCCAAAGAAGAAAGCGTAGTAGCAGCACTGCAAATCTTAGAACCAGATGTAGAACGTATTAGTTTTACCAGTAATCCCACTAATAACAGTGGTATTTTGATTAAAATTAGAGGACACAATCACCCAATTCCTCTAGGCAGTATGGGAGATGGTATGCAACGAATTCTTAGTATAGCAATGGTAGCCGTCTCATCAGAGAATGGGTTTTTGTTGGTTGATGAAATTGATACAGGTCTTTACTATCAAACCCAAACTGATATGTGGCGATTGATATTTGAAACAGCACAGCGATTGAACGTTCAAGTCTTTGCAACTACCCACAGTTGGGACTGCATAGCCGCATTTCAAGAAGCCTTAGAACAATCAGAAGATAGTTCTGTTGGCAAATTATTTCGCTTGAGCCGACGTGGCGAGGATATTCGTGCAGTTGAATACACTCCCGATGAATTGTCCGTTGCAGTGCGCCAAAGTATCGAGGTGCGCTGATGCCAAAAGCACGAAAACCTCCTCAACCAAAACCTCAACAGTTATTGGTAGAAGGTAAGAATGACCGACACGTAATCTGGGCTTTGTGCCAGCAATATCAACTGCCAGAAACATTTTCCGTCGAAGTACCGCAAGAAGAAGGTACAGAAGGAGTTGAAGCGCTGCTAAATGGCTTGCCAGAAAGATTGAAAGCAGAGAATTTACGCACGTTGGGAATTGTGGTAGATGCCGATCGCAATTTAAGTGGGCGGTGGCAATCTCTTAAAGATAAACTGAGTTCGATCGGCTATCGAGACATCCCGCAATCTCCCCCTCCCGAAGGCTGGGTTTGCACACCTTCAGATCCATACTTGCCTCGCGTCGGAGTTTGGTTGATGCCAAACAATCAACTTCCTGGAATGTTAGAAGATTTTGTCGCCTATCTCATCCCCCCTGGCGACACCCTGCATCCGAAAGCCGAAGCAATTTTACAAGAGCTCGAACAAGCCGGACTTAACCGCTACACTTTAATTCATCATCCCAAAGCACTAATCCACACTTGGCTGGCATGGCAGAAAACGCCTGCAATGCCGATGGGACAAGCAATAACAGCGCAGGTGCTTAGCTGCGATTGCCCGATCGCCTTAATTTTTATTGAATGGTTAAAACATCTGTTTGAGCTAATTGCTCGATCCGCCGAATAATTAGTAATATCTAGTAATGTTTCGCGATCGCTGAAAGCTTTATGATTCGCCGCTACATTGCTAGCATCAGCACCAGCATCCTCAAACGTACCTGCGCCGCAACCGCCTTGCTAGCCGTAACTTTGGGATGTTCGTCAACGAAGGCGCCCAACACCGCAGCGCCATCGGGTTCGATCGAATCTGCCGTCCTAGCCCAGCCCCCAACGTCTCTGTTAGCTCAAAACCCCAACAAATCCAAAAAATCCCTCAGCGTTGCTTCATGCCCCCAAAACGATGGCTTCACGGAGTCGGTTAACTTTGCTACCCAAGCTTCTAATTTGGCTCAATCAGCCAATTCAAAACAAGACTGGGACGAAGTAGCCGCCCTGTGGGTGCAGGCCGTCGCTTGGATGCAAGCGGTTCCCCCCGGCAGTCCCAGACGGGCGTTTGCTGAGAAAAAAGTAATCGAGTACATGAGAAACCTGGTTTATTCCCAGCAGCAAGCGAGCGCAACCAGATCGCAAGCCAGTACAGTCAGCTTCAGCAGCGATTTGCTAAACGAACAACTCGAACTTTACCTATCCTACGTTGCTGCCGTCGGGCCACCAGATGTTTTGATTGTCGGCAGTTCCCGCGCATTGCAGGGCGTCGATCCCAAACAGCTAAAACAATCTTTGACCCAAAGGGGTCGTCCGGGCTTAAAAATATTTAACTTTTCAGTCAACGGCGCCACTGCACAAGTAGTTGACTTTCAACTACGGCGGCTTTTGAAGCCCGGTCATTTGCCTCAAATGATTATCTGGGCAGACGGTGTGCGGGGATTTAACAGCGGCCGGGACGATCGCACTTTTAATTCGATCGTCGATTCTGAAGGCAGCCAACTTTTAGCCCTAGGCCTTCGCCCCGAACTGCCGTCGGATGAACCGAATGTGATTCCGCTGTGTTACAGATTCCCGCAGCCCTGCGCTAACAAAACTTTCCGCAGAGCATTTACCTCTGTCGATCGACCTTTAAGGGGCGGGCAAGATGCCCAACCCCTACTCCCCACAATCAAATCCCTGTCTAGTGGAACGGGCATCTTGCCCGTTGTTGACACCCGCCCCGCAATCAAATCCCTGTCTAGTGGAACGGGCATCTTGCCCGTTGCTGACACCCACCCCCCAATCAAATTCCTGTCTAGTGGAACGGGCATCTTGCCCGTTGCTGAGAATGCTGCAAGATATGACTTAAAACCGATCGCAGCGGATGCAGCAAATCAAAAAGCACAATTGATTCCAGTCTCGCGACGGACAACAGTAGCAATGAGGCAAGTCAACCAATTGGCAGATTCGATCGACTCCAACGGATTCATGGCGATGTCGGGCAAGTACAATCCCAACACTTATTATCGAGAACGCGCTTACGTTTCAGGCCAGTACGATCGCGACTACGAAAACTTCAACCTCGGAGGCAAACAAGCAACAGCCTTTAATTCAGTTGTAGCATTTACCAAAGCTCGCAAAATTCCCCTAATTTTCGTTAATTTGCCCCTCACCAACGACTACTTAGACGGAACTCGCCTGCGGGCAGAACAGCAGTTCCGGCAGCGAATGCAGCAACTCTCCCGGCAAAAAGGCTTCGCTTTCCGCGACTTGTCGCAGCGGTGGCCGGGCCGCAATGACTATTTTGTTGACCCCAGCCACCTCAACCGCTTTGGGGCGAGCGCAGTTTCTAGCCTACTCGCGGCCGATTCCAGCATTATCTGGCCACGGCCCAAATCCAGCCGCAGCGAGGGATAATACCATTTTCGATTTTCGATTAAAGAATTGGGAATGACAGATAGACATCTCCCAAAAAGCCTGTCAAGAACAGGCAAGATGCCTGTTCCACAATAATTATTGGAGATGTCTGATGAGATAAGGGTTGGGAGTTTTCCAACAATTGCATTACTTTTTGGAACTGGTATAAACCAGAGGGATAGTCTCCGAGGGGAGATGTCCTGTGGCATCGGCATAATATTTTTCCGAGTACAGTGCGATCGTCCCGCTCGTGGCGATTCAGTCTAAAATCTAATAGACATCTCCTAAAAAGCAGGTTTTGAACAGGCAGGATGCCTGCTTTACAAGAATTATGGGAGATGTCTAATAATCTAAAATCCAAAATCTAAAATCTAAAATCGATAGGTTGTGCAACTAAAACAAGTAATTATCGCCCACAAAGCCAGAGATACCCTCAGCCAGCGGTGGGCAGAACAGTGTGCCCGCCAATTAGAAAGTCGAGGGTGTCACGTTTTAATGGGGCCGAGTGGGCCGAAAGATAACCCGTATCCAGTGTTTTTAGCTTCTAGTAACAGCCCAATTGATTTAGCGGTAGTGCTCGGCGGCGACGGTACGGCCCTAGCTGCTGCGCGGAATTTGGCGGCTGACGGCATCCCGATTTTGGCAGCGAATGTGGGCGGACATCTGGGTTTTTTAAGCGAGTCTTTTGAGGATTTCCAAAATACTGAGGAGATTTGGGACAGACTTTCGGAAGACAAGTATGCCGTGCAGAAGCGGATGATGTTGCAGGCGGCGATTTTTGAGGGAAACAGAACTAATCTTGAACCGGAAAGCGATCGATTTTTGGCACTAAATGAAATGTGTGTCAAACCTGCTTCAGCCGATCGAATGCCGAGCTGTATTCTAGAAATGGAAGTTGACGGCGAAGTAGTCGATCAATATCAAGGCGATGGTTTAATTGTGGCAACTCCCACAGGTTCGACTTGCTACACCGCATCTGCCAACGGGCCGATTATTCATCCCGGCATGGACGCGATCGCAGTTACTCCGATTTGCCCTTTGAGTTTATCCAGTCGGGCGATCGTCCTCCCGCCCGGTTCAGTCGTCAGCATTTGGCCTTTAGCAGATTACGAACTCAGTACCAAACTCTGGACAGACGGCATTTTGGGTACTGCAATTTGGCCAGGACAGCGCGTAGACGTGCGGAGGGCAGACTGCGAAGCCAAGTTTATCATTTTGCGGGAAAACTATTCTTATTACAACACTTTGAGGGAAAAACTTCACTGGGCAGGAGCCAGAATTCGCTACAGCAACAATCACCGCAATTAATCCGAATCATCCACCATGAAACGGCATTAACCCGTGGAGCAGGTAAGCGTGAAAAAACCTGTTAAATCACCAACAATCTAGATACAAAAACCGCCATCAGCCAACCCATAATCTCTGTACTTTGTTAAGATCTCTCAATCATCTTGACAAACAGCCTGATCCATGCAGATTTCCAAAAAATCAACCCGACCTTTCAACCCTCAAGATACATATCCCTGTCCCGTGTGCCGCACCGGCCAAATTTCCACCCTAGCGCTGATGGACGCCCTAGCTTGCAACTTCTGCCAGCACATTTATACCGCAAGCGTTGAAAGACAATCGCTCCAAATGGCAGATCGCCAACCGCCCGTAACTTGGCACTGGAACGGCAAACAGTGGATAGGAGCCCACCTCGAAGGCGTAGAATTCGGATGGCCATACTTTGCCGCGGCTATTGGTCTAATTTTCCTTCCCACTACCTTGCTGGGACTTTCAGCTTACTATTTTCCCCCGGTTCCCGGCAGCCGCTTGTCGTGGCTGCCCGCAGCTTGGACAGGTTTAGCTTTTTTGTCCCATTTAGGCATTGTGCTGTGGTTGGTAGGTGAATTTTATCAATTCCCGGTGGCAACTTACTTCAGAGCTTGGGGGCGCAGGATTGGCCGACGCTAGCTTGATGCTCTCAAAAACCCGATCGCCCCAGGACGGCGCACCGACATCGATCCAGGTAAAATTAGAGGCGATCGCAAAACTCTCGCCCAAATCCGCACTTAAGCAGCTATAATCGTTAGCTATTCTAAATAGTCAAAAGCAAACGCATTGCGATTTGTGAGGAGAGCGATGAACATACTTGGAATCTCGGCGTACTATCACGACAGCGCCGCAGCCTTAATTCGCGACGGAGAAATTATAGCAGCAGCGCAGGAAGAAAGATTTTCCCGCAAAAAGCATGACGCCAGATTCCCTAAGAATGCGATCGCTTATTGCCTGAAAGAAGCGCAAATAGATTTGCGGGAAGTCGATAGAATAGTCTTTTACGACAAACCTTTAGTCAAATTCGAGCGCCTTCTCGAAACCTATTTAGCCTACGCACCCCAAGGTTTTCGCTCTTTCCTAACTGCCATGCCGATATGGCTCAAAGAAAAGCTTTACCTCAAAACCATGCTCAAAAGAGATCTGGCAGCAATAGCAAACTGCAAAACGAATAAACTGCCATCTCTGCTATTTACCGAACACCACCAATCGCACGCAGCATCGGCATTTTTTCCCAGCCCCTTTGAAAAAGCCGCCGTTTTGTGCCTAGACGGCGTGGGCGAGTGGGCCACAACCTCAGTTTGGTTGGGAGACGGGAACCAACTGACACCTCAGTGGGAAATCGATTTTCCCCACTCCTTGGGTTTGCTTTATTCAGCTTTCACCTATTACACCGGCTTCAAAGTCAACTCTGGTGAATACAAACTCATGGGTTTAGCTCCTTACGGCGAACCCAAGTATGTAGACAAGATTCTCAACTATTTAATCGACCTCAAAGATGACGGAACTTTTCGTTTGAACATGGATTATTTCAACTATACAGTTGGCTTAACCATGACAAACAAGAAGTTTGACGAACTTTTTGAAGGGCCACCGCGTCAAGCTGAAGGAAAATTGACACAGCGGGAAATGGACATTGCAGCTTCCATTCAAGTTGTTACCGAAGAAGTTGTTTTGCGACTTTGCAGAACAGTTAAAAAAGAATTGGATGTCGATTATCTTTGTATGGCCGGCGGCGTTGCTCTCAACTGTGTTGC
This sequence comes from Microcoleus sp. LAD1_D5, assembly GCF_036702115.1. Taxonomy (NCBI): domain Bacteria; kingdom Bacillati; phylum Cyanobacteriota; class Cyanophyceae; order Oscillatoriales; family Microcoleaceae; genus Microcoleus; species Microcoleus sp. LAD1_D5. The sequence goes on from NZ_JAUBSA010000027.1 coordinate 47,883, forward strand.
TAACGGTAGACTCTTGCGGGAAGGTATTTTCAAAGATATTTGGATTCAGCCGGCGGCGGGAGATGCTGGGGGTGCTTTGGGCGCGGCGTTGGCGATTTGGTACCAATATTGCGAACAAACTCGCACTGTGAGCGCGAACTCGATACCAAATAGTATAGAATCCCTCAAAACTGAACTTGTCACTGCAAATGCAGCGGTTGAGGAGAGGACTGAAGTTCTCACTGCAAACCCAGCGGTGGCAACTGTGGCGAAGTCTGTTGCTCATTTAACTTGTCACGATCAAATGCGTGGCTCTTATTTGGGCCCGAGGTTTACTGACGCAGAAATTCTCGAATATTTGGATGCAGTCAAAGCCAGCTATCACCGATTGGACGATGCCGAATTAATGCCGCAGTTGGCTGAAATTTTGGAACAGGGAAATGTGGTGGGATGGTTCCAGGGGCGGATGGAATTTGGGCCGCGCGCTCTGGGCGGTCGATCGATCATTGGCGATCCCCGCAGTGCTAAAATGCAGTCCGTGATGAACCTGAAAATTAAATATCGGGAATCATTTCGACCTTTTGCTCCGTCAATCTTAGCCGAACGAGTTGCGGATTATTTCGAGATTGACCATTCTAGCCCTTATATGCTATTGGTAGCACCTGTCAAGTCCAGTCTCCGCATTCCGATGAGTCCCGAACAAGAGCAGTTGTTTGGCATTGAAAAGCTCAACATTCCGCGATCGGAAATTCCGGCTGTCACCCACGTCGATTACTCGGCTCGCATCCAAACTGTTCACAAAGAAACCAATCCTCGCTACTATGACTTAATCAGTCATTTTGAAGAGCGATCGGGCTGTTCTATTGTGGTAAATACTTCTTTCAACGTCCGAGGCGAACCCATTGTTTGCACCCCAGAGGATGCTTACCGCTGTTTCATGCGAACCGAAATGGACTATCTGGTATTGGAAAATTACTTGCTTCCCAAGTCCGAACAAATTCCTTGGAAACAAGATGATGCTTGGAAAAATGAATTTGAACTCGATTAGTCATTAGTCATTAGTCATTAGTTATTAGTCATTAGTTATTAGTTGGAACGAATAACTAATAACTAATTCCCAATTCCCAATTCCCAATTCCCAATTCCCCATTTCTAATGAGCGACGAAATTAAAAAACTCGATAAAAAAGGCTTGCGCGATTTCGGGCTGCTAATTGGCGGCTTGATTGCAGTGCTGTTCGGTTTAGCAGTACCTTTACTGCGGCGGCATTCTCTACCTTGGTGGCCCTGGGCAATCGGCGCAGTCCTAATCGTGCTAGGATTGGTGGCGCCGAAATCGCTGAATCCCGTTTATCACGCGTGGATGCGGTTTGGACTTATTCTTAACAAGATCGAAACGCCGATCGTCTTAGGGATAGTTTTTTACCTTATAATTTGGCCGATGGGAGTGCTCAAAAAGATTTTCGGCGAAGATGCAATGCGACGAAAATTGAATCCGAAAATGGATACTTACCGCGTCCAAAGTAAAGAAAGAACCAAAGTTAGTATGGAGCGTCCTTTTTAAGTGTTTGAAGCAACTTTAGATTTTCTCAAAGATTTGTGGGCGTTTATGAAAGAACGCCAAAAGTATTGGCTGTTGCCGTTAATTGTGACTTTAGTCTTTTTGGGAGCTTTGATTGTATTGAGTCAGGGTTCTGTGATTGCTCCATTTATTTACACGCTGTTTTGAAATAATGAGCAAGTTGAAAAATTTGGGTGTCAATTTTGGTTTGACACTCGGCGGTTTATTGATGGGGGTGGTAATTGGTGAAATTGGATTGCGAGTTGCTAAAGTTGAGGGCTATCCAAAAATAGGAGATTTCGTAGAGTCGGCGCCAACTCGTTTTCACACTTCCGATCCAAATTTGGGCTGGAAACTGAAACCGGGTGCGTCGGGGGAGTGGAATGGGGAAGGTGCAAGTTTTGTGCAGGTGAATAGCGAGGGTTTGCGCGATCGTGAACATACAAAAGCCAAACCTCCAAATACTTTGCGGGTTGCGGTTTTGGGTGATTCTTTCACCGAAGCAATTCACGTACCTGTCGAACAAACTTTCTGGTCGAAATTGGAACGAAAGTTAGGCAACTGCGAAGCTGTTAAGGGACGCAAAAATGTTGAGGTCATGAATTTCGGGGTGCAGGGCTACGGTACTGCTCAACAATTGATAATGCTGCGAAAAAAAGTGTGGGATTACAGTCCTGATATTGTAATTCTTGCTTTTTTTATTGGTAATGATATAATTAACAATTCGCCGCAATTGGAATACGATCGCTACCGACCATTTTTTGCTTATGATGCTAGCGGCAAGTTAGTACCGGATATGTCTTTTCGCAATCTGGCGCCCATTGACCGCAACGAAAGAGCAGTTTCCTTTGTAGACCGAATGCCCAGTCTGATCGTCAACAATTCGCGCATTCTGCAGGTCATTAAAAAGGTAGACTTAGAGCGGAAAAAGCGGGAGTTATCGGGACACTTTACCACTTTAAGTACCCTGAACCTCAAGGAACCTCAGGATGCAGCTTGGCAAGAAGCTTGGAGGGTGACAGAGGGTTTGATTGTGACGATGCGGAATGAAGTTGTGCAGAAAAATGCTGATTTCTTGGTTGTGACGATCGGCGATCCGATGCAAGTTCGACCGGAAGCCCAGAGGCGAAAAAATTTTATGAGAAAGAACAACATTCAGGATTTATTTTATCCCGATAGGCGGCTGGAAAATTTGGGCGCGCGCGAGGGTTTTCGGGTACTGAATTTATCGGAACAGATCCAAGGTTACACTGAAAAATATCAAGTCTGCGCCCACGGTTTTGAGAATTCTGTACCCTGTGGGGGTCACTGGAATGAACTCGGGCATCGGCTGGCTAGTATCCTGATTAACCGAAATTTGTGCGAAAATTTGAAGCAGTCTCAAGTCCCCAAAAAACAACCGTAATCAGTCAAATTTCATGAAAGATTCAACGGCTTTGAAAAAAGGCAAAAACATATTAATTATAATCGCGGTTAATTTGGCGACCGCCTTTATTTGTCTGGAAGCTTTGTCGCTAGCTTTTTATTTTATCAACCAAAAGCAGTTTTTTTATACCCGAACTAAAGCCAAAGAAAAAGTAGTAGAAGATATTGAAAGGATCGGCATTAGGCTTGATGAATCTATCGTAGAAAGACTGCACCCACTTTTTGGCTATGTACTCAAACAAGGTGCCTTCACCAATGAAAAATTAAAGTTAAAAGTCAACAAACACGGCTTTTTTTCCCTATACGAATATCCGTTTATTAAAACTAATAAAAATCAACTTATTATCGGACTTTTTGGCGGTTCAGTTGCGAATAACTTTGCAGTTGATGAATACGTAAATCGCAGATTGTCTAACAAATTGAAGAGTTATCCAGAATTTGTCAACAAAGAAATTATTGTTTTAAATTTTGGCAACGGCGGCTACAAACAACCCCAACAATTATTAATTTTAAATTACTTTCTGGCTTTGGGTCAAGAGTTAGATGTAGTCATCAATATTGACGGTTTTAACGAAGTAGCACTGTCAAATTTAAATAACAAAGCCCAAGTAGAAATAGGAATGCCCAGCGTTCAGCACATACAGCCTCTGACTGGTTTAGCCAACAACAACTTGTCACCGGAAGCGATGAGTTCGATCGTGAAAATTAACGAAAACAAAAAACAATTGAAAGCAGGTATCGACAAATTGCAAACTTGTCAACTTGCTTTGTGTCACGCTGTTACCTCGCTACAGGTGAAACAATTAGTCAACAATTACCAGCAAGCAGTTGTCAAGTACGATTCGCAAGTAAAACAATCCAACCCAGACACGGCAAATAGCGGTATAGTATACATTCCCAAAGCTGACTTTGTTTTGCCGGATGCCGCTGCTTTTGACAAAATGGCATCGATGTGGTACGAATCGTCGATCGGCATGAATCAAATTTTATCCAGTAGAAAGATAAAATATTTTCACTTTATCCAGCCCAACCAGTATTATCCCACCAAGCGAGCCTTTACCGCCAAGGAGAACGAAATCGCGATCGACCCGAAGAGTCCTTACATTGAAGGGGTGAAAAAAGGTTATCCGGTATTGTTGTCCAAAGTCGATGATTTGCAAAAAGCTGGGGTTAATATTTTTAGCGCAGTGAATATTTTAGACAATACAAAAGAAACTGTTTACAAAGATGCCTGTTGCCACTATAATTCAGTGGGAGAGGAAGTATTAGCTAACTATGTTTCTAGTTCCATTATTAAAGTAGTAAGAGAGTCGAAATAGAGGTTTATGAAAGATTTTAAATCCCTCAAAAAAGGACAAGAATTTCTCAAGATAACTTTGATTAATTTAGTGCTTTTACTGGTTTTCCTCGAAGTCGGTTCTTTGGGATGGTATTTTGTCAAGCATAAGCAATTTTTCTATACTAGAGAAAAGGTGCAAAATAAGTCGGATTTAGGAATTAACTTAGAAGGAGTGCGGCTGAATCAGTCTATTGTTGAAAGGTTTCATCCTTTTTTGGGCTTTATTCAACAACCAGGCCCCGATTTTCGCCCTGGTTTTAAAGTTAACAATTACGGATTTATCTCTCCTTACGATTACCCTTTGAAAAAAACCAAGAAAAATCAATTTATTGTCGGAGTTTTTGGCGGTTCTGTGGCTTCTAATTATGCAGTATTTGAAGTTCAAAACAAAATTTTACCTCAATACCTCAAGCAGGTTCCCGGTTTGAAAGATAAAGAATTTGTAATTTTGTCTTTTGCTACGGGAGGCTACAAACAACCCCAGCAATTATTAATTTTAAACTATTTTTTGGCTTTAGGGCAAGAACTGGATCTAGTCGTCAATATAGATGGTTTTAATGAAGTAGCACTTTCTAACTTAAACAATAAAAATCAAGTCGATTTGGCGATGCCAAGTATTCAGCATATTTTGCCGCTGACTAGCTTGGCGAATAATAGCCTTTCTACAAAAGCGATGAAAGCAACTATCAGAATTAAAGAAAATAAAGCTAGGATTAATCAGGGTTTGTCAAGTTTGCAAAACTGTTCTTTCGCTGCGTGCGATGCTTTGACTTCGGTTTACGTTCAAAATCTAGTCAATAACTATAAAACCGATGTCATTAAGTTTGAAAAAGAACGGACTCAACAAAAAAAAGATGACACTGGCAGCGTTATTTACATCAATACTAATAAGTCGGTTTTACAGGATTCATTAGCTTTTGAACAAATGGCCCAGAATTGGGTGAAAAGTTCAATTTTTATGCACAAAGTTCTGTCTGCTAGTAATGTACCTTATTTTCATGTTCTTCAGCCTAATCAATATTATCAGACGAAAAGGGTGTTTGGTGAAGCCGAAAAGCAGATTGCTTTTAACAAGGAGACTCCTTATGCTAAATCTGTGCAAATTGGATATCCGGCTCTTTTCAAAAAGTTTCCGAATTTGGAAAAAAATAATATCAATCTAGTGAATGCTGTCAATGTTTTTGATAAGACTAAAGAGGCTGTTTATGTAGATAGCTGCTGCCACTACAATCAAGCTGGAGAGGTGGTTTTCAGCAATTATGTAGGTCGTTCTATTCTGGAATCTTTGCGGAAAGATGAGGCTAGAAGCAAAAAGAAGTAGGTCTGAAATATCCGCTGAATGGTTGATGTAGGGTGCGCCTAGCGCACCTTACCGCTGAGTTTAAATTTTAGGTTTTTGGTTGGGTTCTATGTCGATCGCCCGCTGAGTCGATCGGCATTACCAAGATTTTATCAACTCGGTTGCCGTCCATATCGACTACTTCCACGCGCAAACCGTTCCACTCAAAATGCTCGGCTGCTGTGGGAATTTTGCCCAAATTAGTAATCACAAAGCCGCCCATTGTGTGGTAACTTCCTTTGTGTTCTGCTGACTCTTCGATTCCAAACAGCTCAAAAAAATCTTCGACTGCTAGCATTCCGTCTAACAGCCAAGAACCGTCTTCGCGCTGCACGGCTTCCGGCTCGTCAGCATCTTCTATTGAGGGAAAGTCGCCAACGAGTTCGACTAAAATGTCGTTGACTGTAACCAATCCTTGAATTACCCCGTATTCATCTACTACCAAGGCAATTTGATTGCTAGATTGTTTGAAAAGTTCTAATACTTTTAAACCCCGCGTGCTTTCCGGTACAAATAACGGTCGTCGTAAAGAAGCGCTTAAGTCCAGGGGTTGACCAGTTAAAGTCCGAGACAGCATATCAGTAACGTGTACTAAACCGACAACGTTGTCTAGCCCTCCCTGACACACGGGAAACCGAGAATGACCACTGCCGAGCATTTTTTGGCGGTTTTCTTCCACTGAATCATCTAGATCGAGCCAGGTAAGATCGGGACGCGGGGTCATTAAGGCGCTGACTCGCCGATCGCCCAAACGAAACACTCTTTCTACCATGTCTTGTTCGGCTTCTTCAAAGGTTCCGGCTTCGGTGCCTTGCTCGATTAAAACTTTAATTTCCTCTTCTGTAACTTGCGGTTCTGTCGAGGGGGCTATCCTCATCAGCCGCATCACTAAGTCAGTGGAATGACTTAACAGATAAACCGCAGGAGCGCCAATTTTTGAGAGCATTCGCATGGGAATTGCTACGCTAGAAGCGATCGGCTCCGGGTTGTTGAGCGCTAGCCGCTTCGGCACCAGTTCGCCAATAATTAAGGTCAGATAAGTGATGGTTAAAACTGCTACTACTGAGGCGATCGTCTGAGAATAGGGCGCGAGGGCAGGAATCAGGCGCAACACAGGCTCTACTCTTCTAGAAATCGTCGTTTCTCCGAAAGCGCCCGACAGAATGGCCAGCATCGTAATCCCGATTTGAACTGTCGGCAAGAACTGATTGGGGGCATTAGCCAGATCCAAGGCTACGCGGGCATTGGCTGAACCTTGGTTGGCCATCTGTTGCAGTCTCACCTTCCGTACAGAGATGATGGCCATCTCTGACATCACAAACAAGCCATTGAGGAAAATTAGCAGGAGAACAATCAGAATATCGGTACTTGGGGACATTTCTAAAATTTTCGGTAGTAACGGCGAAGCGCTCTGCCCGGTTAGTCGATTTTAGATTTTAGATTTTAGATTTTAGATTGACTCCGCAGCCAGTATCTGGGGGATTTCCCTAATGTCTAAAATTCTTCGATCTTCACAACTTGAGTCGGGGGCTGGTATCCGTCTTTGGGTGCAGTCACAGGAGAGGTCTGGAAGCTGCGAATCTCGATCGCAAAATCGAAATTTTTTCTAAACCTGTCACTAGATTAACGGAACTGGCTCGATCGCGATCGCAGGATCGAGATATTAAAGGAGAAATCTATCCCCAGTTAAGTTCCAAGGCGTCAACAGCAGATCGCCACAATCATGGATGTTTGTCGTACAATCTCCTTAACAGGCAAAGGGAAAGAGCCTTCGCCGATCGGGGATTAAAATTAAAAGCGCATGACTTTCTCTTCAATAATTCGTACCCTAGGGCGATCGCCCCTAGCAACAGAACTCCTCAACAAGCTCAAGCGCCATCGCTACGTGCAACTCTCCGGCATCGCCCGTTTGCCTAAAGCTTTGGTAGCTTCCGCCCTCGCACAGCAAGAGGGGCGAAACTTATTGGCAGTAACGGCTACTTTAGAAGAAGCCGGCCGCTGGGTTGCCTCTTTAGAGGCGATGGGCTGGCAAACCGTACATTTTTACCCGACTTCGGAGGCTTCACCCTACGAGCTATCTTACTCCGACGAGAACGAAATGACGTGGGGGCAAATGCAGGTGCTGGCGGATTTGGTCGAAAAACAAGAAACAAACGCTAATTCTAAGCCGCTCGCGATTGTAGCTACCGAAAGAGCTCTGCAGTCTCACTTGCCGCCGCCTGCTGCTTTTAAACCCTATTGTCTGACGCTGAAGCGAGGTGCGGTTCAAGACTCGAAGATACTGGATCGTCAACTGGTATCGATGGGGTACGATCGGGTGACTCTGGTGGAAATGGAGGGCCAGTGGAGCCGCCGGGGCGATATTGTCGATGTGTTTCCGGTAGCGGCGGAGTTGCCGGTGCGGCTGGAGTGGTTTGGGGATGATTTGGAGCAAATTCGGGAGTTTGACCCGTCTTCGCAGCGATCGCTCGATAAGGTAGATCGGTTAATATTAACTCCTACTAATTTTAACGCCATTATTAAAGCAGTTTTAGCCGAAAAGAAGCTTGACGAAATTAACCACTTAGGCTCTGTTGACACAGAAAATGAAACCGAAAAATTTGTCCGCCGGCTGTTGGGTTTAGCGTTTGAAAAACCCGCATCTTTGTTGGATTATTTGCCAGAAAATACTTTAGTTGTTGTTGACGAACCGCAAGGGTGCGAAGCTCACAGCGACCGCTGGTTTGAGAATGCACAGGAACAGTGGAATAATTGCAATCGGGAATCGGAAGTTGCGGAGGCGGGAACAGAAAATTTGCCAATTTCTAATTTGAAAGTTCCGAAAATTCACCGCACTTTTGCTGAATCTATGGCAGATGTCGCAGCTTTCGATAGGCTAGAACTTTCTGAATTGGCAGAAGATTCTACGGCTAAAAAACTTCAAAGCTCTGCGGAGGGCGACCAGCTACCGTCTGCGATTAATTTGGCTTCTCGACCTGTGCCGGTGATGCCTCACCAATTTGCGAAGCTGTCTCAAATGCTCAGGGAAGAGCGCGATCGGGGTTTTACTATTTTCCTGGTTTCTGCTCAACCCAGCCGTTCTGTTTCTCTGCTTTCGGAACACGACTGTCCGGCTCAGTTTGTGGTGAATCCACGCGATTATTTGGCGATCGACAAGTTGCAATTGCAGCACATTCCGGTGGCTTTGAAGTACAGCGGACTGGCAGAATTGGAAGGGTTTATTCTGCCGACTTTTCGGATTGTGTTAATTACCGATCGGGAATTTTATGGTCAGCATTCTCTTGCTACTTTTAGCTACGTCCGCAAACGCCGCCGCGCTGCTTCTAAGCAAGTAGACCCGAATAAATTAAGCCCGGGTGATTATGTGGTTCACCGCCAGCATGGAGTGGGTAAATTTATCAAGTTGGAACGTTTGACGATCGATCGCGAAACTCGCGAATATTTATTGATTCAATACGCTGACGGTACTCTGAGAGTGGCCGCAGATCAATTGGGCGCTTTGTCGAGGTTTCGGACTGTAGGCGATAAAGTACCGGATCTAAACAAGCTGACAGGCCAAACTTGGGAAAAAACTAAAACAAAGGTTCGCAAAGCTGTTAAAAAATTGGCAGTGGATTTGCTGAATCTTTATGCTAAAAGAGCTAAACAAACAGGTTACGCTTTTCCTCCTGATATGCCTTGGCAACAAGAATTAGAGGATTCTTTTCCTTACCAGCCAACGCCGGACCAGTTGAAGGCAACTCAGGATGTGAAACGCGACATGGAGGGCGATCGACCGATGGATCGCTTGGTGTGTGGCGATGTCGGTTTTGGTAAGACAGAAGTGGCTCTGAGAGCGATTTTTAAGGCGGTTACGGCGGGCAAGCAGGTGGCTTTGCTCGCGCCGACGACGATTTTGACCCAACAGCACTATCACACGCTCTCGGAGCGTTTTTCCCCTTATCCGATCGAAGTTGGTTTGCTCAATCGGTTTCGCACTGAAACCGAGCGCCGGGAAATTCACAAGCGTTTGGCGACTGGGGAATTAGATGTGATTGTCGGTACTCAAGCTGTTTTGAGCAAAGCGATTAAATTTCGGGATTTGGGCTTGTTGGTGGTGGATGAAGAACAGCGGTTTGGAGTTAAGCAAAAGGAAGCGATTAAAGCTCTCAAAACCGAGGTAGATGTTCTGACTCTGACAGCAACGCCGATTCCCCGGACTTTGTATATGTCGCTGTCGGGGATTCGCGAGATGAGTTTGATTGCGACTCCGCCTCCCAGCAGGCGCCCGATTCAGACGCATTTGGCTCCCTATAACGCAGAAACGGTGCGATCGGCAATTCGTCAAGAGTTGGACAGGGGTGGTCAGGTGTTTTACGTGGTGCCCCGGATTGAGGGGATTGATGAGTTGGCCGCTCAGTTGCAGGAGATGGTTCCGTCTGCCAGAATTGCGATCGCCCACGGTCAAATGGAGGCGTCGGAACTAGAATCCATCATGCTGACTTTCAGCGCGGCAGATTTCGATATTTTGGTGTGCACGACGATTATTGAGTCGGGTTTGGATATTCCGCGAGTCAATACCATTTTAATTGAAGACGCGCAGCGGTTTGGTTTGGGTCAGCTTTACCAGTTGCGGGGACGGGTGGGACGCGCGGGGATTCAAGCTCATGCTTGGCTGTTTTATCCCAAGCAGAACCAACTTTCTGATGCTGCAAGGCAGAGGCTGCGGGCAATTCAAGAGTTCGCGCAGTTGGGTTCGGGCTATCAGTTGGCTGTCCGAGATATGGAAATTCGCGGTTCGGGTGATGTTTTGGGTACTGAACAGTCGGGTCAAATGGAGGCGATCGGTTTTGATTTGTATGCGGAAATGTTAGAGGAGGCTATTCGGGAAATTAAGGGTCAGGAAATTCCGAAAGTGGAGGACGCGCAAATCGACCTCACTTTGACGGCGTTTATTCCTGCTGATTACATCGCAGATTTGGATCAAAAGATGAGTGCTTATCGGTCTGTGGCTTCTGCTAATAACCCAGAAGAGTTACAGCAGATTCAGGCTGATTGGTGCGATCGTTATGGGCCAATTCCTCTTCCAGCCCAGCAACTTATCCGTGTGGTCGAACTCAAACAAATCGCTAAAAAAATTGGTTTTTCTCGGATCAAACCGGAGAATAAGCAGCACATTGTGTTGGAAACACCTATGGAGGAGCCTGCTTGGAATTTGCTTAAGGCTAATTTGCCGGAACATTTGCAAGCTCGTTTTGTCTACAGCAAGGGGAAGGTTACTATTCGAGGTATGGCTGTTTTGACTGCCCAAAAGCAATTGGATAATTTGATTGATTGGCTGGGTAAAATGCAGAGCGCTTTGCCGGAAGCAAATCTTTAATTTTGATATATAATCGCCCAATCTAGCGCACCGCCGAAACCACAGAATTATACCGATAGAACCGGAAAAAATATTACTGCTGTTTTCATGATTGTTGTAGGGAGAGAAAGGATTAAAATCGTGAAAAGGTTAGTGAGTATTTTTTTGGCGATCGCCCTACTGCAAGGAGTCCCAATGGCGGTTCAATCTCAAGAAATAATTGACCCGATCGACCGGGTTGTGAGTGCAGGGTTGATGAATAAAGATGCCAGTGGCAATTTTAATGCTGAGGGTCTTGTCAGTCGCGCTGATTTGGCGGTGATTTTAGTAAAAACTTTTGGTTTGGAACGGCGGAAAACCGCTCAGAAACCGGATAGGGAATTGCCGGATGTACCGAAGAGTTACTGGGCTTACACTGCGATTCAAACTGTTTTGAAAACGGGAACGATGAGTGGATATCGCGACGGAATGTTTTTCCCAAATCAAAGGGTGACTCGCGCTGAAGCTTTGGCGATTTTTGCTCAAGCTTACGGGGTTTTTCAGTTTCCAGACCCCAGCATTTCCGAGATTTTAGCTAAGTATCCAGATGCAGGGGAAATTCCTAATTGGGCTAGAAAGTCTATTGCTACTGCACTTTATGAAGGGTTTGTTAATGTTGAACTCGGAACTAATAAGATTAATCCTTTGAAGCCGATGACTCGCGGGGATATCGCTTACGCTTTGAGCAAGTATTTGGAGCGGCAAGTAAGGCCAACTTCTTTGCCTGTCCCGGACGAGGAGCCTCCTAATCGTGGCGTGGGAAGGTGATAGTGTTGAGTTGTGACTGTTGAGTTGTGAGTTAAAAAGTCGATCGCCCGCCATGCAAAATCCCGGAGCTTTGGTGACTGTCAAAGCAGCCATCAAACCCCCAGGATTTAAAGTTTTCCTCTTAAACGAGGCTCAAATTATTGCCAATGGGTGTTGGCTCAATCAGCAGTAGCCAATTCGGTACTGGCGCCGCCGCGCTTCCGCGTCAGGGTATTGAAAAGCATCTGACCAACAGCTTTAATCAAATTGCCTTCTAATTCCATGAACATCTTCATGTTCATGCCAAAAGCTGCATTAGCTTCGTCAACAATTCGCTCTGCTGTGGCTTCGTCAATCGGCAGTTCATTCATTGCCTGACGGTAGTTAGCTTTGAATTCTTTTTCATCAGGAATATCCTGGAATTCATAGAAAGCAGTGCCTTCTCCCTCGGAAAGATTCATCCCCCGTTGGGCAATTCCCTTCAGGATTTGTCCGCCGGATAAATCGCCAAGGTAGCGAGTGTAAGAGTGAGCTACTAACAGTTCCGGTGCAGTTGCCGAAATCTCGCGAATCCGCTGGACGTAGGCTTTAGCTGCTGGTGACGGGGCTACTTGTTCGCGCCAATTCGCACCGTAGTAGTAAAATAAATCTTGCTCTAAGCTTTGTTTGCGATTCAACTCAGGAAAGTTAATTTTTGAAACAACCGGATGCTGCTTTTGGCGTTCCATTTCCTCTTCCATTGCCGAGTAGACAAAGTAGAGGTTTCCTACTAACTTCCGGTAAGAAGTTTTTTCTACAACGCCTTTTAAAAAACACTTGACAAAACCGACGTTTTCTGCCATTGTGTGGGACTTTTTCGTTCCCTCACGCAATTTGGTCGCTAAATTGATGCTCATGCTATATTGTCCAACCTTCTATTTTTGTGGTAGTTGATGGATGCGCCAAAAATCTAAAATTTACCTAAGCATTTACCTTAGATCGATTTGATGAGAGATTGTATTAATTTTTATAACAAAGCCTAGAGAAATTAAACAGCCCTGATGCCCGATCGCCCGAAAGGGCAGAAGGCATCAGGGCCGCAAAAGTTTAGTCATTAGGCCTCAGCCATTAGCTGTTAGCTAATGACAAATGACTAAGGATTAATTTAGATGTCCAAGTCGAGGAGGTTGAGTTTGGGGCCGTAGGTTTCGATGAATTCGCGGCGGGGGGCCACACGATCGCCCATTAAGATCGTAAAGATGCGATCGGCCTCAGCAGCGTCTTCAATCTCCACTCGTTTCAGCGTGCGAGTTTCTGGGTTCATCGTCGTATCCCACAACTGTGTCGGCATCATTTCACCCAAACCTTTGAACCGCTGAATGGTGTAGTTAGCATTCGCCGGAAATTCATTGCGGATGAGATTGTTCATTTCGCGATCGCTGTAACAGTAGTAATGATTGCGTCCCCGTTCCACTTTATAGAGAGGAGGACAAGCAATATAGATGTAACCTTGGTCTACAAGTGCGCGCTGATAGCGGTAGAAGAAAGTCAGCAACAGCGTGCGGATGTGAGCACCATCTACGTCAGCGTCCGTCATAATTACGATGTGGTGATACCGCAATTGACCCGGATCGAATTCTTCGCCTTTGATGCCCAAACCCAGGGCTGTAATTAACGACTGAATTTCGTTATTTTTGTAGATTTTGGCGTCGTCGGTTTTCTCAATGTTGAGAATTTTACCGCGCAAAGGCAGGATTGCTTGGAATTGGCGATCGCGCCCTTGTTTTGCCGATCCGCCTGCAGAATCCCCCTCCACCAGGTAGATCTCAGACAGGGCGGGGTCCCTGGAACTACAGTCCGCTAATTTTCCCGGCAAAGGAGACGATTCTAAGACGGATTTTCGGCGCACTAAATCGCGGGCACGGCGGGCGGCTTCAGCGGCCTTAAATGCCTGAATTGCTTTTTCCAAAATAGCGTCAGCTACTTGGGGCCGAAACTCTAAATATTCTGTCAATACTTCGCCAACCAAGGAATCGACAATTCCCCTAACTTCTGTATTGCCTAGCTTGGTTTTAGTTTGGCCTTCAAATTCCGGGTCTGGGACTTTGACCGAAATCACTGCTGTCAAACCTTCGCGAACGTTTTCGCCGGCGAGGTTGGGCTCGTTTTCTTTGATTTTGTTGCGCTTGCGGGCGATCGAATTCATCGTCCGCGTCAAAACAGCCTTCAAACCTTCTAAGTGCGTGCCACCGTCGATCGTCCGAATGTTGTTAGCAAAACCTAGAACGTTGTCGCTAAAAGCATCGACGCACCACTGCAAAGCCACTTCTATCTGCACGTTATTGCGTTCGCCTTGCACATAAATCACTTCTTCGTGCAGAGGCTGCTTTTCGCGGTTCATGTAGGCGATATATTCCTTGATTCCACCCTCGTAACAGTATGTTTCGATGCGAGGTTCGCTACTTTTGAGCAGTTCCAAACGGTGGTCGCTAAACGTAATTTTCACGCCCGCATTCAAGTAACCCAATTCTCGCAAGCGCCCAGCGAGTATAGTGTAATCAAATTCAATACCAGTGCTAAATATTTGAGTATCTGGCAAAAAAGAAACTGAAGTGCCAGTGCGAGTGCCTTTGTTGGGCTTGGCAGTAAGTTCAGTAACTGGATTGCCTCTTTCGTAGCGCTGTAAATGTTCTTTTTGGTCGCGCCAAACTGTCACTTCTACCCACTCGGACAGCGCGTTAACAACAGAAATACCTACACCGTGCAATCCTCCAGAAACCTTGTAGCCACCACCGCCAAATTTACCGCCGGCGTGGAGTACAGTCATTACTGTTTCTATTCCCGATTTGCCAGTCTTGGCAACGATGCCAGTCGGAATGCCCCGTCCGTCGTCTGTCACGGTAACGGAACCGTCGGCGTTGATGTCAATCTCGATGTGGGTGCAGTGGCCAGCCAGCGCCTCATCGATCGAGTTGTCAACAACCTCGTAAACTAAATGGTGGAGTCCTCGCGGGCCGGTGGTACCGATGTACATCCCCGGTCGTTTGCGGACTGCTTCGAGACCTTCGAGAACTTGAATTTGGTCGGCGCTGTAGCTGCTGGTCATACAAAAATAGCTCCAATAATGAGGCCTAAAGCCCCGAAAGCTTATAAAATAGGAAAACTCCTAAAATTATAGCACAAAACCGTTAAAGGCGATGCTAGGGCTTTCTGAAGGGAAATTTATCGGGGGGACGGAGGGGAATAGTTTTGAGATGGCTTTGGGATTTTCGAGGCGTAGCGCCGTCAATCAGCGGAGGAAGAGAGGATTCGGGGATTTGACGGTTTTTATCGGGAAATTAAAGATGCTTTTTAAATGTGCGACAGCTTATGCCTAGATTAATTACGATTTGCGGGGCGACGGCGACGGGGAAGTCGGGAGTGGCTTTGGCTTTGGCGGGGCGACTGCAATCCTCGATCCTGAGTGCGGACTCTCGTCAAGTGTACCGCGAATTTGACATCGGAACCGCAAAACCCACGGCGGTCGATCGCACTTCTGTACCGCATCACTTAATTGACATCTGCGATCCGACCGAAACTCTAACACTCGCAGACTACCAGCAGCAAGCTCAAAAAATCATTGCTGCGGTTGATTTTCCTGTTTCTAAGCCGCTGTTGTTGGTTGGTGGGACGGGCTTATATATTAAGTCTGTAGTCAGGGGTTTAAAAATTCCGAGGGTAGCACCGATGCCCGAATTGCGATCGCAACTTGCGGAACTCGGACAATCTCAATGTTACGCCATGTTGCAGCAAGTCGATCGCTCTGCCGCTGAGAAAATTCACCTCAATGACCCAGTAAGAACTTTAAGAGCACTGGAAGTATTTTATGCGACCGGTCGCCCTATTTCCGAACAGCAGGGCGAAAATCCTCCCAATTATCCTATTTTACAAATTGGGTTGGATTGCGAGATCGATGTTTTGGTCGATCGTATCAAACAGCGCACCGAACAAATGCTAGAACGCGGTTGGATAGCTGAAGTAGAATATTTGTGTAAAAAATACGGCTGCGACTTGCCACTGTTGAACACGCTGGGATACCAGGAAATCAAACAATATTTGGCGGGCGACATTAAGCTTGAAGAAGCTAAAGAATTAACAATTTTGCACACGAGGCAATTTGCGAAGAGACAGCGGACTTGGTTTCGAGCGTATCCTGAAATTGAATGGTTTGATGTTAGCGCACCAGATTTGCTAGAAAGAGTTTGGCAGAGAGTTGAAGAGTTTGAGGGACGCAGATCAAGACTGATGTAATTTCAATTTTTCGTTCGCAGGCTCTGCCTGGGAATGCCTGAATCCGAGGCTCTGCCTCGCAGAAATAGGGAAGCATAGCCTCCGGATCTGCGTTCCTAGGCAGAGCCTATCAACGAGGGGAAATCCGTCAATTAACTGTACAAACCCGCCACATATTCGCCGTAACCGTTATAGGGCAAAGTTGGGCGAGTTTCCCACGACCAACTGTTACCGGGGCCGACTATGCGTTCGCTGGCCTGCGACCATCTGGGGTGCGGTTTGTCTGGTTCGACATTTGCTTCAAAAGCGTATTCGTTGGGGCCGATTGTATTCCAAAAAGTGGCGGGCTGTTGTTCGACAAATTCAATTTTGACGATCGACTTCGCGCCCTTAAAACCGTATTTCCAAGGAATCACTTGCCGCAGCGGCGCACCATTTTGTTTTGGTAGCTTTCTGCCATACAAGCCTGTGGCGAAAAATGCTAAATCGTTCGCCATTTCTTCAATTCGCAGGCCTTCGGTATAAGGCCAAGGATAAAATTGCGACATCAAACCGGGGCCGGGAGTTATTTTGCGATCGTAAAATGAGGTGAAGCGAACAAATTTAGCGTTCGATTGCGGTTCGACATCAGCCATCAGTAATTTCATGGGAAATCCGACCCAAGGAACTACCATCGCCCAGGCTTCTACACAGCGAAATCGATAAACTCGTTCTTCGATAGGAAATTTTTTGTAGAGGTCGTCAATATCATAAGTGCGGGGATTTTTTACTAAACCGCCTACTTCTACTTTCCAGTTTTCGGTTGGCAAAGCTTGAGCGGCTTGCCAAATAGATTTTGTGCCGCCGTATTCGTAAAAATTGTTGTATTTTGTAGCTAAGGCTTCGTCGGTAATCGCTCGATCGACTTTTGCAAAGGCGGGATTCCGGCTCAATTCCGAATATGCTTGGGTTGAGCTTTGATCCAAAGCTGTTTTTGAGCTAGCATTGCTTTGGCAGCCGGTCAGTGGCAGCAGCGAAGCTGTCACGCCGGCGCCAATTAAATTTGTCATGAAGCGGCGGCGGTTAATAAAGGCTGTTTCTGGGGTAATTTGTGGGTTGAGAATCTCCCAAGATTTGGGTACGCGAATTAAGGGCATAAGTAATAGTTAAAAGTTAGTAGTTAGTTTGGCAAAATTTGCCTAAGTTTTAATCGGTTAGTCGATTTGAGATGGGAAATGGGAAATTTTAGATTCACTCCATAGAAGAAAGAATCGCCGATATTTGGCAAGACCTCGCGAATACTTGCAGTGCGATCGCACTGCAAGTATTCGCAATGACAGTATAGCTTAATTCGGTAACAACTGAGATATTGCACCATTCTAAAGAACAGGCTTTCCGGCCTGTTCTTTAGAATGATTTTCTTGTGGGGTGGGCATCCTGCCCGCCCGTACGATCGACCTATTAAACCTCGCTCGCAGGAAAGTCAGCAATAATTTACGCGCGATCGACCGAAGCAATTGTGGCGAAAATCTGGGAAACAATTATGATCAAGCAAAGATTCCAATTATTTAATTTGTCCACAGGAAGCGGCACGCACCGCCCCGCTTTCCTCCCCCACCAGCAATAATGTCGGACGGGGGTCTCCAGCGGAAAGACAAATGAGTTACTGCACCAATCCCCATTGCCAGAATCCCCAAAATCTCGATCGCGCGACAGTCTGCAAAAGTTGCGAGTCGAATTTGCTGCTAAAAGGTCGCTACCGAGTCTTTCACACCTTCGGTAAAAGTCTCACTTGCCGCACCTTCTTAGCAGTCGATGAAGACCAACCTTCGCAACCCCGCTGCGTCATTCAACAGTTCTGCGCGCCCGCAGCCGTCGCCGACGGTCGCACACAGCAAAACCGGACATTTCGCGGCTCAGCCTCAGTTCTCGACGAGTTGGGGAAACATCCGCAAATACCGAAACTGCTGGCATCTTTTGAACTCGAAGGCTGCCAGTATTTAGTGCAAGAATACATCGAAGGCCGTAATTTAGCCGATCGGTTTTCAGAAAAAGGTGTTGTTAAAGAAATTCAAATTTGGTATCTGCTGAGCGAATTGTTGCCAGTCCTGCAATTTGTTCACGAAAATCAACTGATTCACGGAGATATCAAACCGTCGAATATTATTCACCGCAAAACTCCCCAAGCATCCCCAGCTTTGGCAGGGAAAGAGGATTTACATTCCGTGTCCCAAGAAAGTGCCTCTGGGCTAGTTTTAGTCGATTTCGGCGCGGCAATTCCGGCTAATAGCGGGCCTCTCAAAACAGAAACGGTGACAGGTTCTGCGGAATACGCGGCCCCGGAACAAATTAAAGGTCAAGCGATTAAGAGCAGCGACATCTACAGTTTGGGCGTCACTTGCATTCACTTGTTAACAGGAATGTCGCCCTTTGATTTGTTTGACATCAAAGCCGAAAGTTGGACTTGGAGACATTATTTGAAAGTACCAGTTTCGGCGCGACTCGGCCGCATTTTGGATAAAATGGTGCAGCGAGAACCATCAAAACGCTATCGATCGACCGAGGCAATTCTCACAGACATGAAATACGGCCCGGCACCGGTAGACGTGATTCTCAGCAAACCCAAGTGGACTTTGGCCATGTGGGGAGGAACTGCGGTTGCCCTGCTGTCCGTAGTGCTGGGTTCTCGCTTGCCCTCTCCAGTACCACAGGCTTTCACTTCTTCTGAGCCTGTTTCTAGCATTCCCGAAATTCGGTTCAATCCGCCCCCGATGCAGGATTTCAACGGTGAGGCATCGCAGTCCCGGCCGGCAGTGCGGACTCTGGCGGATCAAGACAAAAACCCGGTTTGGGCGGTAGCAGTTGCTCCCCAGGGCCGCGTGATAGTCAGCGGGAATAACGACGGCACAATTCACTTGCGGCACAAGCGTCACGGCAAGCTGCTCAAGGTTTTAGCAGGACATTTGGGGCCGGTGTGGTCGGTGGCTGTCAGTCCCGACGGCAGGACGATCGCCAGTGGTGGCGTTGACGGTACGATTAAATTGTGGAATTTCTATTCGGGCAAGTTAATTCGGACTTTGGACGGACACACAGACGGCGTGTTCTCGGTGGTTTTCAGTCCCGATAGCCGGACTGTGGCCAGTGTCGGTAAGGACAAAACTTTGAAGCTGTGGGAAGCCCAAGGCGGGGCCGAGTTGGAAACTCTCAATCGGGTTTTTGACGAGGTGCAGTCGGTGGCTTTCAGTCCTGATCGAGAAACTTTGGCGATCGGCAGCAGCGACGGTAAGATCAACCTGTGGAACTGGCAGACTGGGGAATTGAAAGAAACTCTTTGGGGTCATTCCGAGGCGGTTTGGTCTCTGGCCATCAGCCCGGATGGTCAAACTCTCGCCAGTGGCAGTTGGGACAAGACGGTGAAGCTGTGGGATATCAGCGCAAATAATCACTCCGGGCAGCCCAACGGTTTTTTGCTGCGGACTTTGATCGGCCATTCCGACAAGGTTAAATCCTTGGCTTTCACTCCCGACGGAGACAAACTCGCCAGCGCCGATTTGAGCGGGACTATCAAGTTGTGGCGCATGAGTTCCGGCGAAATCGCGGACACGCTGAAGGGTCATTCTACCTGGGTGGATTTGGCTTTTAATCCTCAAGACAAAACTCTGATCAGTGGCAGTTTTGACGACACGATTAAGGTGTGGCGACTGTCTCCTTAATTTGTTCGATTGTCCGCGCTATAAAATTATAAGAATCCCCAACCAAAATCAAAGATTGTGGTTGGGGATTCTTATAATCGGCGATTGAAAGCGCTGCTGGTATACAAACTTTTATCCACTCCAAGCTGACTAAAGTATATATTTAGGCAGTCCCGCCGTTAACGCGGATATTTTGTCCGGTAATCCACCGCGCTTGTTCGCTGCACAAAAAAGCCGTCACATCGGCAATATCTTCAACTTTTCCGAGTCTTCCCAAAGCAGCCATTTGAGTAAATCTTTGTATTTGTTCGGCGGTTTTGCCGACTGTAAAGAGTTCTGTATCCGTTGGGCCCGGAGAAATCACATTAACTGTAATTTGGCGATCGCCCAATTCCTTAGCCAGCGATCGAGTTAGCTGTTCCACCGCGCCTTTTGTCGCCACGTAAGCCCCGTAAGTTGGCAGTAGCATCGCCGTTGTCGAACTGGAAAAATTGACAATTCTTCCTCCGTCTGCCATGCGTTTAGCAGCTTCTTGACAAGCAAAAAACGTGCCTTTGACGTTAATTGCAAAAAGATTATCAAACTCTGCTTCGGTAACTTCCGCTACAGGTTTGTAAAGAATTACTCCTGCATTATTGACTAAAATATCGACTTGTGAATAGGTTTCCAGAGTGCGATCGAACAAATCGCGAATTTCTGCGGTTTTGCTGACATCGGCTTGCACGGCCAATGCTTTGCCGCCTGCTGCTTCAATCGCTGACACAACTTCTTTTGCTTGCTCAGATCCTCTGGCGTAGTTGACGACAACTGATGCGCCTTCTTGGGATAATCGGAGGGCTATCGCGCGTCCAATTCCCCGCGATGCACCAGTCACAATTGCCACTTTTCCTGCTAGTGATGCCATGAGATTTCCTCTGCAATTAGCGTTGATGCTGGTTCAAAATAATCATACTATTTTTTTCCGCCTTCCGGTACATAAACAAATTTAAAATCTCAAATAGTCAGAATATCCCTCGAAATCGTGGTTGCTAACTAACACTTGTGGTAAAGTAGTATCGGCTGTTAAAGTAAAATCTATGACCGTAAATTCCGAGTTAGCAGAGCAGTATTTGTCAGCGGGCGAGACCCTCCAGAAATCAGGAAAATTTGAGGATGCGATCGCTCAATATCAAAAATTACTAGCCATTCAAGCGGATAGTGCGATCGCACTCAACAAGATAGCAGAAATTTATTATACGCAACAGAAATATGTAGAGGCGATCGCCTCCTGTTACCAAGCACTTCGCCAGCAACCCAATTTCGCCGCCGCCTACAAAACTCTAGGCAATATCCTGCAAGCCCAAGGCAAAATAGACGCGGCGATTCGCGCCTACTCCAAGGCGATCGAATCTGATCCTAATTTTGTCGAAGCCTATGTTAATTTGGGCAGTATGTTTTACAAACAAGGCCAGCTCGATGACGCCATAACTTACTATCAAAAATCTATTGCTCTTCAACCCGATTTAGCAGTCGCTTATTGGAATTTAGGCAAAAGTTTGGAACAGCAAGGACAAATCAATGAAGGTTTATTTTATCAAAAAAAAGCTCTAAATTTACAGCCTGACTTAGAAGCGAGAAGCAATTCAGTAAGCAATAACACTTACTGAAGAGGAATGTTATAGTCAAAATAATTCAATCATTAACGATGCAAGCTGGAACCACATGGAAATTAACCATAATCCGCTCGAATTCCTCACGGCTAAAGTACAAGAAACTGTTGCCGATATCCAAAACTTAGGCAACCAAATTGATGCAAAATTTGAGGAAAGTGCAACTGTATTAACGGCGTGGGTACAATCAGCGCCAAGTTCAATGGTTAGTGCCGGGGCGATCGCCACTCAAGAAGCTTTTAAAATAGCACATAACATCCGTTTTGAGAACCTGCCAACAAATTTGCAATTTAAATTTGCTAGGGCTGGGGTACGTGACGGCATCCGAAACGTTCAAGAAGCAGCAAAAGTATTTGAATCCATACCCGCCCAAATTCGTGCCCAAGGCCCTGAAGCAATTCGCAACTTCTGTCAAGATAAAGATTGGAGTCACATCCAAGCGCACGTCAATGGAGGCGGAAGCGAAGCTGCTAACGGGATTTTTGAATATTTTTGGGTGAATCGTGCTCGCGGTGGTGCAGACATGACTGCCGCAGAATTAGCAGTCGCTAAGCAAGTTTTAGCGGATGCAGCGTTTAAAGCAGCAGTTGCCGAAATCGTTGGGGCTGCAATGAAAGGGGCGATCGCCGCAGCAGTAATTGAGTTAATATTTTCTATCTTAGAAAACTCGCTATTGTGCGTTGAAGGCAAAATTACGCAGTCAGAGTTAGTCGAACAAGTCGCCACTGCCACCGCCAAAGCTGGCATTGCTGGCGGTGTTATTACTGGCATTCTCTTAACACTGTGCATGATATTTCCCCCCATTGCCGCGCTTTTAGGTGCCGCAGCGATGCCCTTGGCGGTGGCAGGTATTGGTTTTATGGGAATTCGCGCCTGGGAAATCTTTTGTCACGGCGATCGACTATTTGGTATTGCTGAACAAACACAAAAATTTCTGGGGATGACTGAAGCGACAATTTAAACAGTTGACAGTTGACAGTTATGATACCCGAATTAAACCGTTTATGAAGCGCGGATTTAAGACTCTATTCATGATAGTTATTTATGTCCGCGCTTTTGGGTGGCGGTTGCTTGTAGCAAGATTTTCAGATGATTGGGAAACATAAATAGTATGGATTCAGTAGCAAAAACTCAAGATCAGCAGCATCCGCAATACAAGCGCGATCGAGCCAGTGTCAATACTTTATTAGCAGGAGAAGCAACCGACTACAATTTATCGGAATTAGCAAGATTAATAATTCGCTACCGAGGCTTTCCCGGCGCTAGAGATATTCAATCCGACTTAAAAAAAGTCCTACAAAAATGGAATCATACGGAAGAAACACTTTACGAACAAACTCGTAAAATTCACGCCAAAGGTGAAGTTTACAGGAAACAAAAAAGCGATCAAGAAGATTGGGTTTAATCTCAAATGTGCAACTGGTTCCCAGAAAAAGACTGGCAACCAGTTGCAGTCAACTGTCAACTGTTAACTATTTTTAAACCATCTCTGGCGAAACTTGCATTGCCGGCTGCGGCTGGAACTGGAACAGCGAATAAACCACATTGCGGCGGATATCCGTCATCATGTCCAAAAACAGCTCGTAACCTTCAGTTTTGTACTCGATTAACGGATCTTTCTGGCCGTAACCACGCAGCCCTACAGACTCGCGCAAAGCATCCATTTGTTGCAAGTGTTCCCGCCACAAAGTATCAATTTGCTGCAAAATAAAGAACCGTTCCGCATCTCGCATCAATTCAGCTCGGATTGCATTAACTTCCGATTCTTTCATGTCGTAAGCATTGCGGACTTGTTCGTGCAAGAAACTTTTAATTTCCTCAACTGACAAATCTTCTAGCTGATCCGGTGTCATGTCAGCGAGCAGATAAACAAATTCTTTCACCTTGCTCACAAGTTTGTCGAGTTCCCATTCTTCCGAAGGTAAATCGGGATTTATGTATGCTCCCACGATGTCGTCCATCGTCTGTTCGGCATACTTAATTACCTGTTCTTTGGAGTCCAAACCTTCCAATACTCGGCGGCGTTCTGCATAGATTGCTCGACGCTGATTGTTCATCACTTCGTCGTATTCAAATACCTGCTTGCGGATGTCGTAATAGTAGGTTTCGACTTTTTTCTGAGCGCCTTCGAGGGAACGAGTTAGCATTCCAGATTCGATCGGCATATCTTCCTCAACACCGAAAGCCTTCATCAAACCAGCCACCCGTTCGCCGCCAAAAATCCTCAGCAAATTGTCTTCCAAACTCAAGAAAAACCGGGTAGAACCAGGGTCTCCTTGGCGTCCCGCCCGGCCGCGCAACTGATTGTCGATCCGGCGCGATTCGTGGCGTTCTGTACCGATGACGTGGAGCCCTCCCAGCTGCACGACTTCATCGTGTTCGGTGCTGGTAAAAGCATCGTACTCGCTGCGAGTTAAATTGTAAGCTTCCCGCAATTTTTGAATTACCGGGTCTTTTGTCGGTGCTTTTTCCGAAGCTATAGCCACGATATCATCGGCTTGCAATTCCGAGAGCGATCGCTCCCCGTACTCTTTCACCGCCAATTCCACGGCCGCCTTGAGCATTTGCTCGGCATTTTTCGATAGCTGCGTCGGGAAAATCTGCGCCGAAGCTTTCCAAGACTTTACCTTTTTCGTAGTCGGGGCAAAACCTTGAGGTGCGGGGCGACCACTAATACCCGGTACTTGCACCACCGAAAATCCGTCCTCATCCTCGGGTTGCACGATCCGGGGCATAAAATACTCCCGCAACTTCAGGCGCGCCATGTACTCAGAATTACCGCCCAAAATAATATCAGTACCGCGTCCCGCCATGTTTGTCGCGATCGTCACAGCACCTTTGCGTCCGGCTTGAGCGATAATTTCTGATTCCCGCTCCACATTTTCCGGTTTAGCATTAAGCAAATTGTGAGGAATTTTCCGTTCTAGCAGCAGCCGCGACAGCAACTCCGACTTTTCCACGCTCGTAGTGCCCACCAGCACCGGCCGACCGATCTCGTGCATTTCCGCGCAGTCTTGGGCGATCGCATTCCACTTCCCAGCCTCCGCCTTGTACACCATATCCGAAAGGTCAGTACGGCTGGTAATCCGGTTAGTGGGAATCAGTGTTACTTCCAGATTGTAAATCTTCTCAAACTCCGTCTCCTCAGTCTTTGCCGTCCCAGTCATCCCCGACAGCTTCGGATAAAGCAAAAAGAAATTCTGATAAGTAATCGTCGCCAGCGTTTGAGTTTCCGGCTGAATTTCCGCCCGTTCCTTGGCTTCGATCGCCTGGTGCAAACCGTCACTCCAGCGCCTTCCCGGCATCACCCGGCCGGTAAACTCATCCACAATCACGACTTCGCGATCGGGATTAACGATGTAGTTAATATCCTTAATAAACAATTCCTTCGCCTTAATCGCATTAAAAATGTAATGCGCCCAAGGGTCAGCCGGGTCGTACAAATCCGTAACGCCCAACAAATTCTCAGCTTCACCAAACCCTTCATCGGTCAACAGCACATTCCGAGCTTTTTCGTCAACCTCGTAATGTTCTTCATTGTCCTTTCTCAGGGAAGCAGCCACCTCAGCCGCCCGGATGTACTTCTCACTAGGGCGTTCCACCTGGCCGGAAATAATCAGAGGCGTCCGTGCTTCATCAATCAGCACCGAGTCAACCTCGTCAATCACGCAGAAATTAAAAGGACGCTGCACTACATCTTCCATGACAGTAGCCATGTTGTCGCGCAAATAATCAAAGCCGACTTCGCTGTTAGTCGCGTAGGTAATATCGCAGTTATAATTTTTCTTTCGTTCCACCTGATCCATGCCCTGCTGAATCAGTCCCACAGTCAATCCCAGGAAGCGGTGCACCTGTCCCATCCATTCCGCATCCCGCCTTGCGAGATAATCGTTGACGGTGATGATGTGTACGCCTTTACCGTTGAGGGCGTTGAGGTAAGCCGGCAGCGTCGCCACCAAAGTTTTGCCCTCACCGGTTTTCATTTCGGCAATTTGGCCTTTGTGGAGGATGATGCCGCCGAGGAGTTGGACATCAAAGTGGCGCAGTCCCAAAACCCGCTGTCCCGCTTCCCGCACCACTGCAAAAGCTTCCGGCAAGATTTCGTCTAGGATCTCTTTTTCTTCGTTGAGAGAGCTAGCTTTTGCCAGACGTTGTTGAAACTCGGCCGTTTTCCCTCTGAGGCCGTCGTCTGAGAGTGCGCGGAAGTCTTCTTCCAAAATATTGATATCAGCTACCCAAGGCTGAAATTTTCTCAGTTTGCGCGCGTTGGGATCGCCTAGCAGATTTTTAAACATGGCAGGAGAGGCAGATTTTTAATAATTTAGCTATTAGCTTTCAGGGTTACGGGCTGTAGTGTTAGCCACAACATATACCCTCCCCGATTGTAGCAACCATTGGCTCAGAAGAAGGAGTCGTCGGGGGCGATCGCTCGATTTTGGATTTGAGATTTTGGATTGAACTTGGTGAAGGTGGGTCACGATCACAACTCAGGTATATGTGCTTACTGACAATTGCAGGGCGTAACAGGCATCTTGCCTGTTCCATAAGAGATTAATGTTTTTGTGGGATTAATTTCCGCAAGAGGCAAGATGCCTGTTCCACAAGAAATCAGAGATTAATGTTTTTGTTGCACTAATTTCAGTAACAGGCAAGATGGCTGTTCCACAAGAAATCAGTGTTTTTGTGGGGAGTAGGAGTGGGCCCCAAGAGCCTTGCCCGATCGCTCTTATTGAAAATGCTGTCAAATCTCAGGTCTGATTAACCCTAGTTTTAAACAGGCCTGGGCACTTCGTAAGTTAAAAAGTCATAGGCCATTTTCGTATTGGGAAAAATAGCCTGCGCTTCCTTGAGCAAATCATCCAGGACGATCGCATTTCCGGGAGCATAACGCGGGCTAAAATGCGTCATAATTAACTGTTTCGCCCCAGCAATCAAAGCAACTTGAGCCGCCATTGTTGAAGTTGAATGCAGGCGATCAAATGCCATTTGAGCATCTTGATGAGCAAAAGTAGCTTCATGAACCAACAAATCAGCATCCTTCGCCAATTCCACGGCCCCTTCACAAAAAACCGTGTCAGTACAATAAACAAACTTGCGCCCGATTTGATCCGGACCACAAAAATCAGTACCTTTAAACTGTCGCCCGTCCTCTAACTTTACCGTCTTTCCTTGTTTTAATAGACCGTAAACTGGCCCGGAAGGAATGCCCACAGCCTTTGCTTTTTCAACATCAAAATGTCCCGGACGGTCTTTCTCAGTTACTCGATAACCAAAAGCAGTAACTCGGTGCTTCAAAGGGCCGCAGCTAACAATATATTCGTCATCTTCATAGATGACTCCCTCGTGAATTTTGTGTACCTTAACCGGGTAAGAAAAATGAGTTTGAGAATAGCGAACACCAGCTTGCAAATATTCTTCAAGTCCCGGAGGCCCGTAAAGGTCGATGCGCTTGACATTCCCCGCCAAACCGCAGCTAGCCAGCAAACCCATTAAGCCAAAAATGTGGTCGCCATGCAAGTGAGTGATGAAAATGCGGCTTAGTTGGCTGACTTTGAGGTCGCTGCGGAGAAACTGGTGCTGAGTTCCTTCGCCGCAGTCAAACAGCCAGAGTTCCGCTCGCTGGGGCAAGCGGAGGGCGATGCTGGAAACGTTGCGCGATCGCGTGGGTACGCCGGAGCTTGTTCCGAGAAATGTAATCTGCAAGAGTCAAATCACCTCAATTAAAGTTAAAAAATATGTTACATATATCCAGAGTGCGGTCAATCCGCCATTCAGGAAATAGTCGCAGGCAGGAACCGGGATAAATCGCTGTTCCTGGGAACATCTCTTCGCTAAAATCATTTTTGACAAGCGTACAGAGCGATCCACCCAATTCTAACGTTTTGTTTCTTCCGTTCCCCTTCCTTTTTCCCTTGCCTTCCCTTAAAAATTCTTAAACTCATACAGCACAGGAGGAAAATTTTCAAATGCAGTCAGGAGTATTTTTTGCTTCCGTTTTTTCGACATTAAAAAAACGCTACTTTGGGATTTCGCTGTTGTTTTGGCTGGTAATGGTAGCCCCAGCACAGGCTGCGCTGATCTTGCGAGTTGCGGTACAAGACGGGGCAAGTCAGGTAAAAGTCGGCAGTTCTACTAAGGCTGCAATCCGCGACGGTAGCGGGCGTAATTTGGGCGAACTGTCGGCAAACAGTTCTCAGTCAGCTCAATTTCGATCGGGAACAGTGGCGATCGGTCGCTGGGCCGCCAATCAAGTTTGGATCGAGCCGACGGGGAACGGTTATGTTTGGATTGGCGATCGTTGGTATCGGGGACGCACGCTTCTAGTTCCCCAAAAAGGAGGCTTGACTGCCATCAACTACGTCAATATCGAACAATATCTCTACAGCGTTCTCGGCGCCGAGATGAGTGGCAATTGGCCTCAAGAGGCTTTGAAAGCCCAAGCAGTCGCCGCCCGTTCCTACGCTATCCACCAGCGCCTGAAAAGCGAAACCGACCTTTACGACGTGGACAGCACTCAGTATTCGCAGGTTTACAAAGGATTGCAAACAGAATCTTCTGGCACTTATTCCGCAGTCGATGCAACCGCTGGTCAAGTTCTGGCCTACAACGGTCAAATTATTTTAGCCGCTTTCCACTCTGCGTCTGGGGGACATACTGAAAATGTCGAGGATGTTTGGACGGAACCTCTGCCTTACCTGCGTGCTGTTCCTGACTTCGACCAAGGGGCGCCGGTTTACCAATGGAAAGAAAATTTTTCTCGGGCTCAAATCAGCAGTAAGATTTCTGGCGTGGGCAATGTGATCTCGATGAAGCCAGAACGGACTACCGCTTACGGCAGCGTTTTGAGGATGAAAGTAGTTGGAGATGGCGGTTCTAGGGTCATGACAGGCGCAGATTTACGCCGGGTTTTAAATTTGAGGAGTACGCGGTTTACCGTGATTCCTCAGTATGGGGGTGGTCGGAACCCAAGGAACAGTGGCCAAACTCCTACGGGTTTTCAAGTTGCTGGCAAAGGTTTCGGCCATGCTGTAGGAATGAGTCAGTGGGGGGCATACAATTTGGCCAGACAAGGATACGGCTACCAGCAGATTTTGTTGCATTATTACCGGGGTGCTACTTTGGCTAGAATTGCAGTCCAGTAACTGCTGGGAATTGGGAATTGGGAATTGGGAATTGGGAATTGGGAATTGGGAATTGGGCCGAAAAGCATTGGTAATTGGTAATTGGGAATTGGGCCGAAAAGCATCTTCGCCGAAAAGCATTGGTTATTAGAGCCAACAACAAATAACCAATAACTACTAACTACTGCCAACTGCCAACTGCCAACTAACTACATTAAGGATTGCTATGCAAAAGTGGGAGTATTTATTTGTGGATGCGAATATGTATCCTTTTGGAAACAAGCTGATTAGTTTATATGTAAACGGTGAAGAACAGCGAGATTGGAAACAAGGCTCGCTGCATCTATTTGTCAATCATTTGGGGGAGGAGGGATGGGAACTTGTGGCTCTGGATCACGACTCGAAGTATGACCAAAATTGTTTGATTTTTAAACGCCCTAAGCTTATTTAATAAAACTCGGAGTATAAAAAATTATGACATCAATAAAAATTGATATTTTCGACAATTATTAAGAAAGAGTTAAAAGCCCGTTCCCAACAAAGGTATTTGGCGTTGCTGATTTACGGTATGAAACCTGGGGGGGTGACAAAGAGAGCTAAGAGCTAGACCTAATCTGAGTTACAGCCCTCATCCCCCGTTGATAAAAG